>JAHFAA010000543.1 GCA_023250775.1 Bdellovibrionales bacterium | reverse complement strand
AATTACTCCAACTCCCGGGCCAACGCCAAATCCGATCGTCGCGCCGACGCCTCTTCCTCAGGTTGCTCCCACCCCGACCGTTGGCGGTGACAAAGTTGGCAACAGCAAAACTGTCACGGGACAAACTCCAAATACTGGCCGGAGTTTGGCGAGTGGGATGGGTGCTTTAGGCCGAACTTCCAGCGCTGCTCAAAACCTAAAAAATTCAGGCGGCGGGGCCAGTAGCGCAAGTCTCGATGGATTTGCCGCCAAGTTAAAAAACGCGCGTTACCGCTTGCCCATAGAACCGTATGAAGGAAAACCCGGCGGTTTACCTGGGATTAAGCCCGACAAAGATCATCTTCCCTATGAAACGACGGAAATTATCCCCGACGAATTGATTGATCTTTTTGGACTCAAAAAAGTTGTGATGTATTTTCATTTGGAAGGAAAAACTTTTAGTGTTTTGAAAGTTTTAGAACACGAGGTCTATCAGATCACTGTTTATGCCTTTAATCCCGGTAATCTAAAAAAAGAAGAGCTTGAACAGCCCACTGAAATTGATCGACGTCTAAGAGTGAAGCGATTGCTAGAAGAACTTCGCATCACGCCGGAAGAGGCCTCCAAAAATGGCGGGGCCTTTTCAACCGCCGCTGACAACACACACGAACTGACAAAAGAACTTCTACTGACAGAACACGATCGCAAAAAAGCACTCGCTAACCTGATGTCCCAGTACGTTCTTGACCGGGCATGGGAAGGACTCCGTCACTTTGAAGTGCCACCTGCGGATACAGAATAAGCAATTTGCTTTTCTCTCATTAAAAAATGTTTTTGGTCATATCACTCCAACGCACCTTTCCCCGAGTGATGATTGTCAATCCATCCCGATGCTGTCGTCACTTACAAGGAAAGAGGCGTCGAATAAATTAAACAAATGAAAATCTTTCTAACTTTGACAATCATTCTTATTTCATGCTCGCGCATGCAGGTGAGAAATGATTATGACGTGGACTATGATTTTTCAAAATTAAAAAACTATGCTTGGCAGGCGCTAGAAATTAAAAATCCTCTGATGCACAATGCACTGGTAGAGGAGAGAGTTCACGAGGCGGTGGACTATGAACTCATGCAAAAGGAATTCAAAGAAACCGATCTTGAGAAAGTCGATTTTTTTGTCGCCTATCACTATCTAGCACGGGATCTCACCGACGCCGAAAAGAAACAAATTAATTCCGCCTTTGCACCAGGTAATCCCACGGGCTACGACAATGTTTTTGAGAATGTTGGATTTGGAATTCCTGTCGCCATTCGTGCAGATCAGCAAATTGAAACGTTGGCCATTGATATCATCGATGCCAATAGCAAAAAACTTATTTGGCGGGGTTATGGCAATCAAAAGCTCTTAGATTCTGGCCCCAAGAAAACCATGGCCAATTTTGCCAAAGCGGCACGCGCCATTCTCAAAAACTTTCCACCGTCTGGCGGGAAATAGGTCGAATTTACCGCCCTTACTTTTGAGAGATAATCGGAAAATTGATAATGACAGACATCCCAAAATCTCTTTCCGTCCAGAGACATTCAGCATTAATTTTGCGTAGTTGATCAACCACGAGATTTTTTCCGAGACTATTCGGTAAGCGTACGTTGGACACAAAATGAGGCAAAGGCCCATCAGGGCCTCGGTCTGTCACAACAAGAGAAATAAAAGAGCTGTTGTTTTTCATTACAAGAGAAACACGATTGGCACCAGACTTATATGAATTTGCAAAGAGGTTTTCCAAAACCTGTGACATGATTGTAGTGTCATAGGCAAACTCGGCGGATGAATTTGATACGTCAAAATGAAGATCAATTTTCATGGGAAAGATCTGACGCAAAATTCCCGCAATGGTTTGAAAATCTTTGAAAGCGTCCTGTGCCTTCGTGCAGAGAATGGCCTCAGGTGATGAAGTCGCCATTTTAGCGGAGGATAACAAGGTCGACAGGACTTCGTCGGCATGGTCAGAGGCGACGAGGATTGGCCTCAAATTTACTTCAGGGTGCTGTTTGGCCAAGGTTTCGCAATGAAGATTGATGACCGACAACTTATTTTTGACATCTTGAAGATAAACTGTAAATTCTTGCATAGACTCCTCGAACCATTATCATAATCTATTCCTTGATGAATACCAGGAGAAAATCTTTCGTGGCAACCGACAACAATAGTCACCCAATCAAAAGTCATTTTTTCCAGCACGGCCATGACCATATTTCTCAGTTATAATTTCTAACGAAACTTATGAAAATATTAACACCTCTCAAAATCTCTTTTTGTCTTTTAATCATTCCAACACTTCTCTTATTCTTTTGGACTAAAGACCTCAATCAAAACAATAAAGAATATCTTTTTTTGAACCAGAGCTTAAAGCAAAGCTATGACCAATTCACAAAAACTTTCGGCCATGACGACCAGCTCTTCATCGAAATACCCAAACAACCTGATGATACTGATGAAACTTTACTAAAGAAAATTTCGGACGTTACAAATAGACTCAAAGACCATGGCATCACAACATGGCTGACTCCCGCCGAGGC
>JAHFAA010000542.1 GCA_023250775.1 Bdellovibrionales bacterium | reverse complement strand
GGAAGTTGTTCCACTCTTTTCGCCACTTCGGTTCGCTGTTCCAAAGTTAAATTCACGAAGCTCTTGCGATAGCGCCAAACTGATTTGATATTGAGCGCCGTCTTAAGATAAGTGCGAATCAGATTTACCGGAATCGGAAGAGTATTTGTTTTTTCAGTATCATATAAAAACTGAACGGTACCGGCCTCGATCGCGCCGGGTGCTCCGGTCGGATCAAGCAAATGCCCGGGAATAATGGTTTCCATCAAGGCGATAAAAACTTTGTCGTTGTAAGGATTCACGATCTCCGTTGCCTGGAGAGTTTTGGGAAGTGCACCAACGCTGGTTAAGATAAACAAACTTCCGCCGGCCTTAAGAAAAGTTCTGCGTTCCATGGTCTTTTTCATATTCTACCTCCAGCACTTTTCACAACTTCTTTTCCGATTCTTAAAGCATTGGCGCCAATGGTGAGCGCCGGATTAATTCCAAGACTTCCCGGAATGGCGCTGGCGTCACTGACGTAGAGACCAGGATAATCGAAAACTTCACCGTTAGGATTGACCACTCCGGTGGATTTGTTTTCGCTCATGCGTGCGCCACCTAAAATATGATTGCCACCCAAATCGAAAAGTTCACCGTCGATGCCCGTGATGAGCAGTTCGCCTCCCACTTTTTCACACACTCCTTTCATCAGGCGATAGAGCGTTTTGGAGTGTTCCAGTAAGGCGTGAGTACGAGGATGATGAATTTTGGGGTTTCCTGCATGATCAATTTCCATTTTGACTTCTGCTGGAACCACGCCCATGGCGTTGACGGGGATAAGTCGGTTGACGGCATTTTTTTGCACAAAATGTTTATGCTCAAGACCCCAGGCCAGTCCGCCTTCTCGGCGAGCGTCGACGCCGGCAAAAACCGGAATTGGTGCCATTCCAGGGTGCATGGTGATGTGATGTTCGTCCCAGAAAGCATAGGTCATAACACCTGTGCTGGTGGCCGATTTATAACCAATACTGTCGTCATAATGATCAGGAGTTTTTAAAATAAAATTGGTGTCGCCGTTATTGCTGACCCATTTTCCAAGGGCGTTGGAAAGTTTTGGCAGTCCATGGTGTGATCTGTACAAAAGGGGAACTGTGCCCAGTGGGCCTGCGGCCAAAATCACCTTTGGTGCCGTATAGGTCGAGGTCGTGGGGCTGTCATAAGATTTATCGCTGCTGATGCAGTTGACTCGGTAACCACCTTCGAGGCGAGGTTCGACAGATTTTACTGAAGTTTCTAAAATGACTTCAAGGTCTTCTTCTAAGGTTCGATGGAAGACTTCGCTCACTAAGTTGAGTTTGCCACCGGGAAACTGGCAACCGGCCTCACAAAATCCGCAGTGAACACAGCCCGTACCAACGTTAAAATTATTGCGATCGCAGGTCATGCCAGCATCGGCAAACATGCGGGCAAAGTTGCCACCGATTCGCGAGACATCATCCCAACTGATGTGATGAATGCTGAGAAGTTTTTCCAATTGCTCATAAAAAGGATTGAGATGTTCCCGTCGAACGTTGCTCGGCCAGGCGGCCTTCTTCGTATCGGGATCGACAAAATCAAAGGCCTCGGAAGGTGTGCGATGGTGAACCTTATCGTTCATGACTGAACCGCCACCAAAGACTTTGGAGCCACGGTAGATATCTTTCATGGAGGTTGAGAGGCAGACGTCGAAGAGTTCCTTTAAATAGTCGGTTCCCCAAGAATGCCGGAACATATTTCGCTGCCAGGCCTTGCCTCGCTCGATTAATAAAACGCTGAAACCCGCACGGGTGAGCTGATAAGCGGGCAGCATGCCGCCATACCCAGAGCCAATAATAATCACATCATAGGACTGATTTTCAGTACTCATGCAAAGAACCCCCTCAAGAAAACAACGCGTCATTCTCAAGCAAGAGGGAGCGCTTGTCTAGAGTTTTCGGTGTGGCGTGTAAAAACGCCAGGAAACCGGCCGATCAGGAATGCATTGCCAGAATCTCGCCGTCTGTTTTGAGCACGTCAGACTCATTAATAAGCAATTCCTTTTCGAAGGGCGCCTGACGGATAGGGCAAGGTGAGGCCTTGCAGTTCTTGCAGAACTTGCGATAGCACGGATCGATATGGGAGTGAACTTCTCCTTCAATTCCGGCATGGAGTAAAACTTGTCTGCCGAACTCTTCGACAAAATCATGGGCGAACCTGATGTCATGAAATTCCGGAACCATGATGTGCATATCTACGTGGGTATGTCGTCCCGCTCGCATGGACCTGAGCTCATGAATAGCGATGATGTCAGAAGTACGACAGGCATTAATGGCCTTCACAATGGCGGAGAGCTGTTCGGGATCTTGAGTATCGATTAAGGCGCGAGAGGATTTTTGCACCAGTCTAAAACCAGTTTTTGCCAGAGAGAAACCGACTGCTAAAGCAATGAGGGGATCGAGTAAGACCCAGCCCGTGAAGCGCACTAGGAGCAGGCCGGCAGCAATTCCCACTGTTGTAATAAAATCAGTGATGACGTGGTGGCCATCAGCTTCGATAGCTTCAGAGCGAAGTTTTCGACCTTGGCG
>JAHFAA010000541.1:721-2575 GCA_023250775.1 Bdellovibrionales bacterium | reverse complement strand
AGAGTTGAAGACAGTGAATGAAACTGCTCAAAGTTGAAATCAATCAATTGCCTGACGGTGAGGTTGGGAGGTCGGCCGAGAAAACTAAAGATAAAGGGAGAGCAAAAAAACGCAATGAGACTCGTGCCCAACAAAAAAATTAAAAGTTCTTTTTTTTCAAGTCGATAATCGCCTCGTTTGAAAGTCAAAAGACAAGTCACTCCAATGAGAAGGGCAAGGATAATCACATCCCAAACATTGCAGGCGAAAAGAAAAAAAATTAACAAAACAAATTTCAAATCAAAAATTTTTCTTTTGAGGCCTAAGGCCAAAGCCGCCAGGGCGAAAGGCCAGCTCATAAGATGAGGATGCAGATCACCAAAAGTGTAAGTAAAAAAAGGATATTCGGCAAAAAATGAAAACTCAAAAACTCTGGTTGCATCGTAATAAGTGGCGTAATCCATAGCACCACCAATAAATTTGAGAATAAAAGCAGGATTCGGACTTATAAGAAGTGCTGAGGAGGCCAAAACAGCACTTTTCCATGACCATTGGAAGGCCTGAAAGACAAGAGACAATCCTGCAACAAAAAATGAGGTGAATAAAGATAGGGCGGCAAAATAGGCAACGGCCGGGGGAAGAAAGGATGACTTTCCCCATAAACTTATCAAAAAGTGTCCCAAGTAATAATATCGAAATGGCGCACCACCGGCGACGGGATTCGTGATCACTCCCCCCGTATAGCGATAAAAATAATTCAAGGTTTGAAAATCCGGGGCCTTCTCACCATAGATTAAATGTGAATGAAATGAAAAACTGAGAAGACAAAAAACATAAATTAAAAAAAAAGGAACCTCCCATTTGACGATTTCACGCCATGGGAAGGCCGGAATGAGTCTCCTCCATTTAACGGACCAGGTAATCGCAAGAGCAAGTGAAAGTACCGCATAAAAAAATGGTGCTGAATAGAAGGGACCGACATAAACAGCAAGACCATGAAAGCAAAAGGCGACCAGCGCACTACTTAAAAAACGCGATTGCCAATAATCCGAAAAACAAAGCGATTCAGGTCTGCGGGAGAGATTCAGAAGCATGAAGGAAGAAATCCAGGGCAGAAAATAAAACAACAAAAGTCCAAAGGCCCACATTCCATTCATTAAAATGACTCACAATAAGGTCGGAAGGGCCGGAGTTTCAAAAGGTAGCTGATCAATATTTTCAATTAGATCTTCCAGCGAATTAAAATGAAAGGCCTGCAATAAAAAATCCAGATGAGTGGCAAAATCATAAAGCAATTTTGGGCCATGATAAATAAATGCCGTGTATATTTGTGCTACTTTTCCACCTTGTTTCCACAATCGCCAAAGATCATCGACACTCGATATTCCACCAGCAGCAATAAGCTCAAAGTTGGGAACACCTTTTATGATTTGCAAGATGGCCCTTCGCATCTCAAATGATTTTTGGGCAAGCAGCTTTCCAGAGATCCCACCTTCTCCTCGCTCTTTCATGATTGTGGTATTGGTGGCAACAAGACCTGAAAGCCTATGCTCCAAGGCAAGCGCAACAACACCTTCCAACTCTGTATGTGGTAAATCTGGGGAAATTTTCACATACAAGGGACGTGGACAGTCACGTCGAACGTCAGAAAGTTTATCGAGGATATGTTTTAGGCCACCACTTTTTTCTAATTGCCGCAAATCTGGGGTATTGGGTGATGAGACATTGATCGTCAGATAATCAACATGAGGGGCCAGCAAACGATAGAGATTTTGATAATCCTGCGGTGCCTGTTCGAGTGAAGTATCTTTATTTTTCCCGATATTGGCCCCCACAAGCTTGCCATGTTTTTCTGCCACCTGAAGATACTTCACG
>JAHFAA010000541.1:0-680 GCA_023250775.1 Bdellovibrionales bacterium | reverse complement strand
AAATCCCATCCGATTCAACAAAGATTCTTCAGCAGGCAAACGAAAGAGGCGTGGACGAGGATTACCGGGTTGTGGACGCCAGGTGAGAGTGCCGACCTCAACGGCGCCAAAAGGAAGGGAGGTAAAAAAATCGATGCACTTGGCATCTTTGTCGAGACCGGCGGCCAAACCGACTGGAAATTGCCAAGTTCCCATTTGGGTTCGTAAAGCAAAGCGCTTATCAAGCAGCAATTCCTTCTGTTTGCCCATTAACAAAAAGGCACGTCTGGCGAGGCCGGGAAAATGATGGAGCCCTTCAATCGTCACATTGTGAACGGTCTCTGGGTCGATTTTAAAAGCGGCCTGTTTGAATAATTGATAGAGGCCAGACACCATTGCCACCTAATAAAGTTGAACGTAATCACCTTCGTTAACTTGACCACCCGAGTGTAGCACGGCGATCGCACCATCTTGGCCGAAATAATCTATGATTTCTACCGTTCCCTTGATTTCACCTTTGGATACTCCGATCAAGGCCCCGGTTTCAGGATCAAAAATTTCCTGTCCTTCTGTAATGACTTTTAAAATATCGCTGATCTGTATGCCGCTATCGCGGCCGGCATTTATATAAATTTTGCTTCCGATAATTTTGGCCACACGACGAACCCAATCTAACTTACTGGTTATCCCCATGATCTTGG
>JAHFAA010000540.1 GCA_023250775.1 Bdellovibrionales bacterium | reverse complement strand
AATTTTTATATCGTCATTGGAAAGTCCCAGCTCCTCAAAAGTTTTACTGGTGATGTTGGTATCAAAGATACGAATAACCATCTTCTCACCATAGTGAGTGGGAATGGTTGAAATACGCATTTCCATCATCTTGTCACCAATCTGGCGTTTGATCCGGCCATCTTGAGGACGTCTCTTTTCATCAACCTTTAGATCAGCAATAATTTTCAAGCGACTCAAAACGGGAATGAAAACTTTGGGGTCAAATTTATAAACCACGCGCAGGTTACCATCGATGCGAAAACGCATCTGCGCCCCACCGTCACGGGGTTCTAAGTGAATATCGGTGGCGCGTTCAGTGCTGGCGAACTGGAAAACCCAATCAACAATCTTGGCGACGTTGCCATCATCCGCCTTGAACTCGCCTTTTTCAGCTCCCACCATCTTATCGAGGGAAACCTGATCACCAAACTCGTTGTCGGAATCTCCCACAAGATTCATGGCGGAACGGACTTCATAAAATTCTTCAATATAACGAACTATTTTTTCGGGATTTCCCAAAACCAATTCGATGTCACGCTTGATGGAAGTTGCGGTATCTAAAAACCAATCACGATCAAAAGGTTCCGCCGTGGCAAAGACGACTTTCGAAGGAGTCACCTGCACAGGCAAAACGGCGATGCGTTTGACGAAGGCCTTGGGCAGCAGTTTGGTAATTTCACCGATATCCAATTTTAACGGATCAATATCGAGATAAGGCATGCCAATTTTTCCCGCATACCACTGGGTCAACCACTCGATGTCGAGAATAACTTTGGGCTCGGTAGGATGTTTGAGCCCAAGTTTTCCCAAGGCGACTAAAGGGTGAAATTTGACCAGCTTGAGGGATTTAGCAATACGCTCACTATCGGCGGGCAAAAGCAAATTATCCGCCTTCAAGGCCTCGAAAACTTCCTCAAGAGTTATTTTGCGGCTAGGCCGTCTGGTAATTTTTGTGGCAGAGCTAACCACGAGCACCTCTTTGCACAACTATCTCCTTTGCCCTATCGGCAAATGGGAGAAAAATCCCAAGTTTTACCTCCTACTTTTTCCCTCAACTAATTGATGAAATTTGTCATTCATTCAAAAACATGAAATCATTTTGCTACTGTATGTTTTATTTATTACGTGAAAAACGTTTTCTACCTTTTTTTGTCACCATGGTGCTGGGTGCCTTCAATGACAACCTGTTTAAGTCGGCCTTAGTCATCTTGATCGCCTACAACACCCCTAAAGGCCAGGCCGATATCCTGGTTCAGGTGGCCGCCGGACTTTTTATTCTGCCTTTTTTCATCTTTAGCGGCATCTCCGGCCAGGTCTGCGACCGTCACGAGAAATCCAATATCATTCGCGGGGTCAAAGTTTTTGAAGTCTGTATTATGTTGTCGGCCGCCTGTGCTTTCTATTACAGCAGTCACTCTTTTCTCTTGGCCATGCTCTGCCTTATGGGTGTGCATAGTACTCTTTTTGGGCCGGTGAAATATTCCATTCTTCCCCAGCATTTAAAATCCAACGAACTCCTGGCCGGCAACGGCCTGACCAGCATGGGAACTTTTATCGCCATCCTCCTGGGAACCATTACCGGCGGCTCTCTGGTGACCAAGGAGATTATTGCAAACTATTCCACCTATCCCATTTCTAGCGCCGTGGTGCTGACGGCAAGTTTGGGACTGCTTCTGGCGCTGTTTATTCCCAAGGCCACACCTTCCGACCCTGGACTGAAAATCTGCTGGAACCCTTTAACCGAAACCTATCGCGGCATGAAGCACGCCTTCGTCAACAGTGACGTCAAGCTGGCGATCTTCAGCATCTCCTGGTTTTGGTTTTTTGGCTTTTTCTATATGGCCTCTCTGCCCAGCTTTTGCCGTGATATTTTAAATGGCAACGAGGCGGTGGCCACCCTCCTTCTCACCATGATTTCTCTCGGCATGGGAATCGGGTCCATTCTCACCAATCGTTTATCCGGCGGTGTCACGCGACTTGGCCTGGTCATTATCGGAGGCCTGGGACTCTTCGTCTTTAGCTTTGACTTAACCATGTTGAAATCAGTCGCAGTCGATGGCATCCCCCTTTTCGGTCTGCAAGATTTTTGGCATGGCCCCTATGGATTCAGAAGCGCCTTGGATTTTTTCTTTGTGGGAATCTTTGGTGGAATGTATATCGTTCCCCTCTACACTCTGATGCAGGAAAAAGCGCCGCTGCAGCTAGGATCGCGCGTGGTGGCGAGTAACAATATCTGGAATGCCGTCTTCATGGTCAGTGCCGCCGTTTTTGCCATTATCTGTTTTAAGTTCGGCCTGATCATCACGCAAATTTTCATGATCGTCTCTCTTACCAATTTGGCGATCACGCTCTATCTTCTGGGCAAAATGCCCGAGCACTTCTATCACGTCTTTTTCACCTGGCTGATCAAGCTGCTTTATCGCTATCGTGTCACGGGAACTGAAAATCTGCCCAAGGCCGGGCCGGTTTTAATCGTCTCCAACCACGTCAGCTTTATCGACCCTTTCATGGTGGCTGCGGCCATGAATCGACCGCCACGATACATGATGGACAAGGCCTACTTTGA
>JAHFAA010000539.1 GCA_023250775.1 Bdellovibrionales bacterium | reverse complement strand
GAGTCCCGTAAAAATGAGAGGGGTGGCGTACATCAAGGTCGTACTGATAAGAAAAAATATTTCATTCATGTCTTTTTCTCCCAAGCAAAGAGAGAATTTTTTCAAAGATGGCAGGAATAGCTATAAAGAAAATAATCGAACCAATCATAATGTTGATGACCTCAGATGGTGCTTCAAGTGCTGACTGAATTTTTTGCCCGGAATATTTGAGGGCGCCCAAAAAGAAACCGGCAATGAGAGTTCCAAAGGGCGAATTTGAACCGATCAGTGAGACGGCAATACCATCAAATCCATAGCCTTCGTGGGCGGCCAAAATGGCAATATTTTTAGAGAAACCGAGAACGTGTGTGGCTCCGGCAAGGCCTGACAAGGCACCGGAGATCATCATGGATTGAGTAATTTTCTTCTCGACATTAATCCCGGCATAGCGAGAAGCTTCAGGACTTAGGCCAACTGATTTTAAATTGAAACCAAAAGTGGTTTTGTTCAAAATAAACCAAATAACGATGACGGCAATGATCGCCAAAAAAATGCCCATATTGACGGAGGGGCGAAGAAATTGCTGCCAAAATTCATGTTGACCAAGCCAAGCAATTCCTGACTCTGAATCCTTCCACTTTTCAAAAAGAGTGATGGAACTTGAACTTTGAACAAACTCTGTCGTCTCTGTATCTGGTCGATGGAAACCATCTAAGAAGACGCAATAGTTGGAAAGATAGAGGGCAATCCAATTAAGCATAATGGTGGAAATTACTTCATGAACCCCAAATTTCGCCTTCAGATATCCAGCAATCCCGCCATATATACTGGCAAGAAATGTTGCAATGAAAATCACTAAAGGAATTTGGATGATTGGATCAAAATGAAACTTATATCCAAAAAAGGCCGCGCTCAGAGCACCAATAATAAATTGGCCTTCAGAACCAATATTAAACAGGCCGGTGCGAAAGGCAAAGGCAACAGAGAGACCGGTCAAGATCAGGGGGGTGGAACGAATGATGATATAGGCGACATACTGTGGTTTTGAAACCGCCCCCTCCCACATAACCCGATAGGCGTCGAGGGCCGAGATGCCTGACATTTTTAGGATTATGCCACCGACTAAAAGACCGGCAATAACACTACAGACAGAGAGTAAAACTTTCATGCTTTTACTCCCGCGCCGCCGGCCATGTGCAGCCCAATTTCTTCTTTAATACTTTTTTCTGAAATAATTTTTTCGTAAGGAATTTCCGCCGTGATCATGCCATCACAAATAACGGCAATTCGATCACTCAAATTCAAAACCTCATCAAGCTCATAGGAAATAAGTAAAATTGCTTTTCCTTGGTCCCGCAGCTTGATCAGCTCGAGGTGAATATATTCAATGGCACCAACGTCCAAACCTCTTGTGGGCTGGAACGCAATCAGCACATCAGGCGAATTGGCAATCTCACGCGCCAGAATAATTTTCTGCTGATTGCCGCCGGATAAATCTTTTGCAAACAGTTCAGGATTGCGTGGTCGCACATCAAAGCGTTCCATCATCTCATTGGCAAATTGCTGAACGGCCTTTTCGATAATCAGTCCATAACGAGAAAATTTCGGCTCCTCAATCGTTTGCAAAACAAAATTTTCTTTAACTTTGAAATCAATAACAAGCCCGCGTCTCTGTCGATCTTCAGGGATGGTGGAAAGTTTGGCGTGATAAATTTCTTTGGGCGTTTTATTCGTGATATTTTCTTGATTAATTGTCACGGTGCCATTGGTAATTTTTCGCAGACCAGTAAGGGCATCGACTAATTCACTTTGACCATTGCCATCAATTCCAGCAAGTCCAAGAATTTCGCCGCGCTTAATGGTAAGAGAAAAATTTTTTAAAGCAGGCATCCCTTTATGATTCAGCACCATCAGGTTCTCGACCTTAAACACGGTCTCACCTGGAGTTGCCTTATTTTTGGAAACTTTAAGATTAACCGATCGCCCTACCATTTTTGAGGCCAATTCCTCTTCACTTGTGGTGGCGACATCAACCGTTTCGATAAATTTCCCTTTTCGAATGATGGTGCAGCGATCCCCGATTTCTTTAATTTCCTGAAGCTTATGAGTGATGATCACGATGGTTTTACCTTCGCGTTTTAAATTCTGCACAATCCGATAAAAGTCGACAATTTCCTGCGGTGTCAGCACGGCCGTGGGTTCATCAAGAATGATCAGCTCGGCATTGCGGTAGAGAGTTTTGATGATCTCCACTCGTTGTTGCATCCCGACGCTGATAGATTCAATTTTGACATCGGGATCAATATTAAAATTGTAGGTCTCGGAGATTTTGAGAACTTCCGCTCTCGCCTTTTTGTAGTCAATGACCCCAAAAGCATTTCGCGGTTCAACACCAAGAATGATATTTTGCAAAACGGTAAAAGGTCGCACCAACATAAAATGCTGATGAACCATTCCAATCCCTTGCTTGATGGCAAATCTGGCGGAAGGAATTTCGGTTTTGACACCCTTAATAAAAATCTCACCACCCGAATCAGGGCGATAAAGCCCGAAGATGATTTTCATGAGAGTGGATTTGCCGGCGCCATTTTCGCCAAGAATAGCATGAA
>JAHFAA010000538.1 GCA_023250775.1 Bdellovibrionales bacterium | reverse complement strand
ATCCATGCTTGTTTGATTGGATTCTCATCGGAATTGGCAAAATATAAGCATGAGCGATTCCCTCTGGAAGGGCCTGGCCCGGTGTAACATAAATTGTTTTCAAGCGCAGATGCTTTGCCG
Organism: Bdellovibrionales bacterium; assembly: GCA_023250775.1. Classification (GTDB taxonomy): domain Bacteria; phylum Bdellovibrionota; class Bacteriovoracia; order Bacteriovoracales; family Bacteriovoracaceae; genus GWA2-49-15. Next base: position 2,470 of record JAHFAA010000538.1, on the reverse strand, counting down.
AAAGTCGGTCCACCGCCTGATAGGCGGCAAGCTTTTGTCTAGAAATTAAGTGAATCATGCCGGGAAAAATATAGGCCAAAACTCCTCCGGAAAAATGCAGTGGCCCTTTCTTATGATTTGTATAGGCCTCCATTAAGCGACTTATTTGGTTGCGCAACCGTCCACGGCCTTTGCTTGAAAGCTGCGCAATTCCCCGACGCAAGGCCTCTTCCACCTGACCATTTTGTGGCATGCGGTCTTGAATCAGAAGAAGCTTTCCACCGAAACCGTCGTCGATCAATGGCCAGGACACGTCTTTTCCTGTTGGGATCTCAGACAAACGGTGAACACCAAAAAAGCGCGCCAGCTGATTGGATCGCGCCACATAATTTGCCAGATACTGGGGATAGTGTTCCTGAATCGAGGGAATGATTCGCTCTCGCAGGTAACCTCGTTCAAACTTCGGATCAAAATTACTGGGATCATGCAGATAAGGAAGGCCTATTGCCTGTGCCAAGCTGAGCAACTGTCGCCTGGACAAAGACAAAAGCGGTCGAGCAAAAGCGCCATTGACTAAAGGTATTCCCAGCGTCTTGGTGGCGTGGGAACTTTTAAAACTTTGCAACAAAGACCATTCAAATGAATCATCGAGATGATGGGCCAGATAGAACCAGGCCCGGTCACCTGTGTAGCTTTTAAAAATTTTGTATCTCTCGCGCCGGGCCAACATCTCGAAATTCCCCTGAGCTAAAGAAAGTGACAATTGATGCACCTTAAACTCAACGCCCAACTGCCGAGCGGCGTGCGCCACTAACTCCTGCTCCTTTTGACAGTCTTCCCTCGTTCCATGATTAATATGGACAACCGTGAGAGAGGCAAAATGAGTGGGGGCGATCTTTTGAATCGCCCATAAAAGCGCCAAAAGCGCCATGGAATCGAGGCCTCCGGACACACCGACATAATATCTTGCTTGCTCGTCAGCGCCGCCCAGGATGTGATGTTTTTGCATAAACTGCTGAAGATAAGTCGCCATCTTCATCAGCAGATAGGGGCCGTCTTTTTTAAAGAGAAAAGGCCACTCTTTAAAGGCCGCTAAGTTGTTGGTTTGCTTGACGAACATAATATCCTTGTTTTAGTATCGGCCTTGTTCTTTTTATGACCCTACCGCAAAATGGCCTGGTAGCTCAGATGGTTAGAGCGAGAGATTCATATCCTCTAGGTCGGCAGTTCGATTCTGCCTCAGGCCACCATACTTTCCCCCCTGTATTTATCATAATCCGATGAAATCTGGACATCAGAAAGTTTCGAAATATCCCCCTGGGAAAGTGCCTCTGGAGCGCGCCCTCTCTAAGCTTGGCCTGGCCTCACGAAAAGAGGCGCGAGAATGGATTATGAGCGGGCGCATTCGTATCGACGGCATCACCCGCAACAATCCTGAATATTTGGTCATTCCCGAAAAGATTAAAATTGAATTGGATCAGCAACCCATCGGCCGAGTTGCTCCCATGACTCTGCTCCTGCATAAACCCAAGGGCATCATCACTTCGCGTTCGGACGAAAAGGGCCGTCCCACAGTTTTTTCCCTTCTTAAGGATGTCACCACCTATTTGAATGCGGTTGGGAGATTGGATTTTGCCACTTCCGGACTGCTGCTTTTGACCAACAACACGCGCCTGGCGGCCTGGCTTACTGACCCGGACAATAAAATAATCCGAACGTATGTCGTGACAGTCCGGGGCCGCGTCAGCGAAGTACAACTGACCCAGCTTCATGCCGGCCTTCAAGATGACGGACAGCTTCTTCAGGTGAACAAGGCCGTCTTGCGGAAATCCAGTGAAAAAGAATCCCATCTGACGGTGGAATTGACGGAAGGAAAAAATCGCGAAATTCGTCGCCTCTTCCAGGCGCTTGGTCACGAGGTCAGCAAATTAAAACGTGTCGCCTATGGTGGATTAACCTTGGGAGACCTGCAACCGGGCGAATATCGCATCATAGAGAGGGAAGAGCTGCAAAAAGTTTTTCCTGGGGCACCTCTTAAATGATAGAATTTCTCATGAGGTTTTTCATCCTTATCATTCTTTTGCTTGTGGGAAATTGCTGGGCCTTGGAAAGTCGAAGCGTGGCCATCATTGATACGGAATTTTGTCTCCAAAACCTGAGTGTTCCGGCCACACTACAAAAAAAAGTTATTATTCACGCCACGCTCTCCCCCATTTCCAAGGCCGCCTCCTGCCCCAAAAAAGTTCCCTCAGAAAATTGGGCCCATGGCCACCATGTGCTCAAAACATTGCTGCAAGAGTTAGCGCAAACCATTGGCCCCGATCAGGAAATTCATATCCATCCCTATAATATTTTCGGCGCCAACGGAATCTATACCCTCAAAGACTGGGAGACGATGCTGACAGAACTGATGCAGCAAAATCCCGAGGTCATTATTATGGCCACGACCTATTACGGGCCGGATCACAGCATGCTGGAAAAGAGCATGAAA
>JAHFAA010000132.1 GCA_023250775.1 Bdellovibrionales bacterium | reverse complement strand
AAAAAGGGAGGCCGGGGTACTAACTGTTCTAGAAGGTACCATTCGTTCTCAAGTCACCAAAAACTACATGGACATTCAAGACAAGGATAAATCCAAACTGTTCGTCAAAACCAAAACCGCCGCCATGGGTGTTCGTGGTACAGACTTCATCGTTGGCTTCGACAAGTCAAACGGCGCCAGCAGCTTGGACGTTATCTCGGGTAAAGTTGCCATGGGCAAGCTAGATGAGGGCGCGGCCTTCGATCCCAAGGGACTAGAAAAAGTGGTCTCGGGCGAAAATGCCGTCATGGTTGAAAAAGGTTTCAAGTCTGAAGTAGGCGTCGGTGCCGACAAACCCAAAGAACCGGCCAAGATTCCCGAAGGCGAGTTGAATAAGTTAAAGGCCAACACAGAAAGCACAGCTTCCAACGATAAGGGCGATAAAAAAGAAGAAGAAAAGAAAGATAGCAAAGGCGATAAGAAAGACGAAAAGGCCGCCAAGGAAGATAAGAAAGAAAGCAAGAGTGATAAAAAAGAAGAGAAAACTGCCGTAAAAGAAGAGAAGAAAGAAGACAAAAAAGAAGCTAAGGAAGATAAGAAGGAAGAGAAGACCGCCAAAGAAGATAAGGGCGACAAAGAAAAGAAAGAGGATAAAGGTAATAAAGAAGAGAAAAGTGCCGCCAAAGAAGACAAAGGCAGCAAGGAAGATAAAACTGCCGCCAAAGAAGATAAAGCTCCAAAGGAAGACAAAACTGCCGCAAAAGAAGATAAAGGCCCCAGAGAAGAAAAAGGTGCTGCACGAGAAGATAAAACCGCGCGAGAAGAGAAACAAAATGCACCAGAAAAGGCTCCCGAAAAGGCGCCTGAAGCAACAACTGTTGCAAAAGAAGAACCTAAAACTGAAAGTGCTGGCAGTGTAGAACGTGCTCCCGCCTCACTACCTCCTGAAACGGGCGGTGCTACCGGCGGTGGTGCCCCAGCATTACCAGATTTTGGTGGCGGTGGAATCACAGGTTCTACCGTGAATGAACCACCAGCTCCCGTGGTCGAAAGTGCACCTGCGTGCACAGACCCCTGTGCTTGCTATGGACTTTGCACTGTGACGAGCAATACCGGTGGATCAGTTGAAAGTCAGGCAGCGGCCACAACCACAGATGCAGCAACCACAGTCGGCAACACTATTACGACAAGCCCAACAAGTACGGTCAACTTTATTATAAATGCCCAATAATTCTACCCAACGCTCAGGCTTTCGGGCATAATGATAATCAAATCTTAAGTGACAAAGGCCCCATGAATGGGGCCTTTTAATTTTTGGAGTTACCGTGACCATGGAACGGCCTAAAAAGAGCATTCTTTTTGTTCTCGCCCTTGTTTTGATCATCATTCTCATTCCCAGAAGCTTTTCAGCTGAAAAAGATATGGAGACTCTGATCAAAGAAGGGAAATGCAAAGAACTACTGCCAGCGATTCAGAAGGAAGGAGAAGGCCTTAAGTCCTATCATATGGGGCTCTGCTCTCTCCAGGCGCAGGATTCCACCAAAGCGGTGACGGAAATTATCAATGCTTACCATTTTTATAAAGGCAAGCAAGGCAAACAACAACCGCCGTCCTTGCTCTATAATTTGGGTAATGCTTTTTACGGTGATAATAAATTAAAACGTTCGCGCAAGGCCTATCTCCGTTCCGCCAAGCAAGGTTACAAAAAACAAGACTCCTATTACTACGTCGCCTATATCTCAAATATTTTGGAAGATTATCCCAATGCCATTCGCTATTTTAATGTCTTGATCAAAGACCCTGAGACCACTCCTCAAATGTTGCAAATTGCCCATTTGCAAGCCGCTGAAGCCTATATTCTCGAGGCAGAAGGTCGCAAGGCCGACACGCCTGAATATATAAAGACCAAGGCCGTTCCTCTCTTGGAAAAGGCCGTGGCCTTGAATAAAAAATCCAAAGTGGGAATGGATGCCGCCAAAAGACTTAATGACATTTTAGCGAAATACAAACTCGATCCCAATATCATGATTACCGGAAAAAGAATTCCCGAAAAGCGCTACCAGGCCTTTCTGACAGAAAACATTACTTATGATGACAACATGACCTTGGCCACCGATCTCCCCACTCTCCAGGCCACTTCCAAGGACAGTTACATTTTTAAAACCACGGCCCAGGCCGGATACCAGTTCTACTATAAACAGCGCTACACGCTTGTTCCGGCCCTTACCTTCAACCGAGTTCGTCACAGCGATCAAGATAGCTCGGCCGTCTATCAAAACGATGGCCAAGACTATACCGTCGCCCTGAAGACCAGAACCGAGCACTTTCTTTTTGATAAGCCGGCCGGCCTTACAGTGGACGTTGACTACAACAATACCCAAAAAGACTACAAAGGAATTCACAATCCAGAATTTTTTTCCAAGGCCTACTCCATTTCTGTGGGAGATTCCTTTTCCTACTTTTCCTGGGGTGGTTCGACAGCTTCTTTTAAATACCGCACGTCCACATCCTATACTCCCGCTCAAGACAACAACTCTAAAAGTTTGACTCTCGTACAGACTCACATGCGTCCGAATCAGCATCTGGTAATTTTGCTCTTCGTGGGAACCCAGACCCGGCTGCCCAATGCCCCGACCAGTGATACTGACAGTTATATGTTCAGGATGGATTATATTATTCCCGAAATTTTACCGAAATTTATTCTTAACCCCTCTATGGCGGTGACTTTTTTGGATACCAAGATGCAAAAGGCCTCACGTGGCATTGAGAAAACTTTGAATCCAGGCATCAAGGTTACGCGAAAAGCGGGCGAGCATATTCAAGCTTCCGTTTTCTATAGTTACACCAATAACAAATCGAAGAATAAAGACGCTAATGAGTATGAAAAAACTCAGTACGGCTTTGAACTCAAATACATTTTTTAGCGGGTAGAACATGTTTGGTAAAATTGTCCGCGTCTTTGGCATCCTGGTGGTTGTTCTTATTTCTGCGACCTGTGTCTTTTTCTCCATTATGGAAAGAGAGATGGATGTGGTCGATACGAACACTACGTTCTCCAAGATTCTCACCTTCCCAGGGATTTTTGAGGATCGTTTTTACGACTGGCGCATGCGCAAAACCTTGTCCACCACTTCTTATGATGACCGTTTAGTCTTGGTGAAAATTGATGATGCCTCTTTGCAATCGCCGGTTGTCGGACGCTGGCCTTTCACTCGCATGGTGTGGGTCAAATTTATGCATAAGATGGAGGCCTATGGCGCCAAGGTCGTGGCCTTTGACGTTTTTTTTGCGGAGCCCGAGCAGTCCTGCGCCAATGTTGGCGAAGGGCCTGATCATGCTCTCGCCGCCAGCATTCGCCAGTTTCAATCCCATCCCGGCCACAAGGTTATTCTTCCCTATTCGCTCAATGTTGACGGCATGAAAACGGATCGCGAATTTAAGGACGTGCCGGATGCCCTCTTCAACTTTGTCTGTGACACTCGTCAGGCGAAAGATTTGAACTTAAAACCCATGAGTATTTCGAAAGATGTTTATCCCATTCCACCCTTGATTGCCACCGAGGCAGGTCTGGCCCACATCGAGGCCTCGTCCGACAATGACGGGATCTACCGCCACTATCAGTTTATTGCCAACGTGGATGATCTTTATTTTCCTTCTTATAGTTTGATGGCCTATCAATATTTTACCGAGGACAAGCCGGTCTTGGAGTTGCTCTCACCAGGCGAGTATCAGCTCAAGACGAAGAAAGGCGCCATTTTATTAAATCAAAAAGGCGAGGCCAAGGTGCGCTGGTTTGGAGAGGCGCGGGCCTATCCTGATGTCAGTTTGATGGATATTATGGTGGCGGCCGATGACGATGCCAAAATGATTCAAAAATTCAAAGATAAAGTTATCTTTGTCGGTTCCACCGCTTTTGGCGCCAATGACTTCAGGCACACCCCGATCGACCCTCAGATGTCGGGAATTTTTTATCACATGAACGTTCTCTCCATGCTTTTAAATGGCAACTACTTTCGTTCCGCCGCGGATTCGACTTTCTATAGTTGGTTGATTTTGATTCTTGGAACAATCATCATGGTCTTGGTGCAAATTTTTGCCCTTCCGCTGCTTGACCTGGCGGTGGTGACGGGTCTGGTGGGAGGACTCTTCTACCTTGATACCTACTTTCTTCTGCCCAAGGGCTATGAGATTAAACTCTTCTTTTGTCTTTTTTCCATCGGCGCCTGCTACGCCTGGAATACTTTTTTAAACTTCTACTATTCCAATAAGGACAAGGCCTTCTTAAAGCAGGCCTTCGGAACTTATATTTCGCCCGAGCTGATTGATGATATGTATAAAAATGGAACTCCTCCAAAACTCGGTGGAGCAGAGGGAATTATCACCGCCTACTTTACAGACATCGCCGGCTTCTCGACTTTTTCAGAAAAACTCACCGCCACTCAGCTGGTTGAGCTGTTGAATGAATACCTGACCGCCATGACCGATATTCTTTTGGAGGAAGGCGGGACACTGGATAAGTATGAAGGTGATGCTATCATCGCCTTCTTTGGTGCTCCCATGCCGCTGCCTGATCACGCCGTGCGTGCCGTGAGAGTTTCCGTCAGAATGCAAGAAAGGCTGGGACAACTGCGCCAGAAATGGAAAAACGAATCACCCAAATGGCCGGAAATTGTTAATCACATGCGCATGAGAATCGGAATTAACACCGGCAGTATCGTGACCGGCAACATGGGTTCCACTCAACGTATGAACTACACCATGATGGGAGACTCGGTTAACCTGGCCGCCCGTCTCGAGGCCGCGGCGAAACAGTACGGCATTTTCACTCAAATCTCCAAGGCGGTAAAAGACTTAATTGGTGATGCCTTTGTCCTGCGTGAACTCGACACTCTTCGAGTTGTGGGAAAAAGCGAGCCGGTCACTACTTATGATGTCCTGGGCATCACAGGAAAAGTCGACGACAATTTGCTCAAGCTGCAAAGCGAATTTCATAAGGGATTGGCGCTCTACAAATCGCAACAATGGGATCAGGCGCTTGAGGTTTTTAAACAATGCGTGGAGCTTGAAAATTTGCGCTATCCGGATCTTGCCGGCAAGAAAACCAACCCAAGCTTGATTTATATTGAACGCTGCGAATACTTTAAGCAGAATCCTCCCGGTGCTGACTGGGATGGCGTTTATACTCTAACCGAGAAATAACTATGAAAATACTTTGTCTTTTATTCCTGATCAGCTTTTATGCTTCTTCTGTCTATCCTCAAGATCAGTTGGTGATCGAAAATGCGGGCAAGGATGGCAAGGCCAATCATGACGCCGATATTTTAATTCAGGCCCCCATGATTCGTTTTGAGCAGCAAAAGCGCAGTATGCTCTTCAATGCTGACAACAAAACTGTTTACAGTCTGGACCACAAAAAAAAGGAATATATCGAACTCGACAAAGAGCAGATGAAATCGATGACGTCGACTGTTTCAACCGGGATGGAAATGTTTAGAAAACAGCTGGAGAAGATGCCGCCTGAACAACGTGCAAAATGGGAGGCGAAATTAAGCAAAGGGCCTTTTGCCGGTGCCGCTGAGACCACGAAAAGATTCGAATACAAGGAAGTTAAGACCGGCGTCCCTTGTGGAAAATGGTCCTGCAAATTAATTGAGGGCACCACGGATGGCGTCAAGACGACAGAAATTCTCTTGGCCGATTATAAGGCCTTAGGCCTGACAGAAAAAAGCATCGGCGCGCTGAAATCCATGGGCCAGTATTTTTCAGAGATGGCCAAGATGATCGGCGCCCAAGGGCCACAGTTTAAATTCGATCAATTTGAAGGCATTCCGGTGGAAGTAAAAACCTTCGACAAAGAAGGATTAAAACGGACCATGGTTATTACCGAGGTGAAAAAATTCACCCCCGCCAAGGAAACCTTCAGCGTGCCTAAAAATTACGAAAAAACCAAACTGCCGCTCCTATAATTTTTACCTGAGCATTTTCAATAATCGCGTTCTTCGGGCATAGTCCCCTTTTTGGAGGGGTCTCATGCGAAATCAAGTCATTGTCATGATCTTTCTGGGCGTTCTCTCAACACCTTTTGTTCAGGCACAAACCAGTGCCAGTGTTTTATGCGAAAGTCCCTATCAAAGAATTTGTGACGACAATAAGCAGGCACTTAAGGATCGGAAGGACCATATTGACCTGATTAAGGCGGAAATTGCTGACGAGGCAAAACCTTTGGCCCAGGCGGAAATCGCCAAACTTCCTCCCCTTCATGGAATCGGCCCTGTGCGCTGGCTCGGTCAAATCAAGCGCTGGTTTGAAGAGGAAAAAATTCGCAATCGTTTTATCATTGAAGCTGCCGGCAGACGCTTGGGACCTTTGGAGTCACAGGCAGTCAACCAAGAGTCGGTGACCACCATCAAAAAATATTTGAAAGCAGCGGTTGAAAGCTCCAAGTTTGATCGTTACGTAAAAGACAATTTTAAAGGCATTATTGAAGGCGTGACAGTTGGAAATTTTATGGATTACGCCGAACGAGCAGGATTAAAAGACGGTCTGCTGGCGCAGCTCTTTCAAGCATCGTGCGGGATGGACGGCCTGGTGGACAATGCCTTCGCCACTGAATCCCAGGGACAAGACTACGTGCTCATTTGCCCCGGTTGGCAGATTTCCATGCAAATTGATAAGCAGGCAACTGAGAAAAAAACTTTTAATACCATCGTGCAAGTTCTCTCCCATGAATTGTCCCATCATATTGACCCAAGTAAATTTGGAGACAATTACAAAGATTTTATCGCCTGCATCGCCAGCAACCATGGCAACGCTTTGAAGGCCGACATGATTACCAAACTTCACTGCAATATCACACCTCAGGAATGTAATGCCGCCAAAGCGCAAAAGCATTCTGGCGAAATCGTCGCCGATACCTGGGCGGTCGAGGCCATGACAAAGTACATGCATGACAACGCCCTCCTGCTGCAGGAAAAAGAGCAGACGATTGAGGAGACCTTTGTGCGTTTATGTGGCTCGGGTGACGAGGGCATTCATCCCGATGATCACTTTCGCCTTGAGCATATTCTGATGAATAATCCTGAGGTGCGCGCGCAGCTCGAATGCAAAAGCGCTCCCAGCAGTCGCGGGGCCTACTGCGGTTATTAAAAAGAACGGGCGGGGTCTTTGCCTAAAACTTGGAAGAGGGCCGAACAGGCCTGCTTGAAATTGCCTTCACAAAAAGTGTTGTAGATATAGATAAAGGCCTTGTCTAAGTCCATGGGCCTTTCCTCGTCATTCGCACTATTCGCACTCAGAATATGCTGAACAAAGTGTCGGGCGACAATATGAATGGCGGAGAGAGGGGCAATGGTGCGCGCGGTGAGCTTTTTGGGATACCCTGAGCCATCAGGCATCTCGTGATGCTCCTCAATCACGGTCATGGTTTCCACCGCATCAATTCCCTGCTCGCGCAATTTTTTGGCCGCCTCCACAGGGTGCTGAAGAATTCGTTCCGAAAGCACAAACCTTGAATCGCTATGACGACAATCCAGCAAGGGAAAATCTTGGCGTTTTAAAGTCGCATCCGAGAGAAGCGCCCCGAGCACAACTTTTTCCTGAATGGCGCGGGAATTCCAGGGACATTTATCCAGCATTAAGGAAACCAAATAGCTGACGCACATCGATTTCACATATTCGGCCTGACAGCGGGTTCGAAAGGAACTCAGCATATTGACCAGACCGTTATTATCCTGAGTGATGGTGATGACTTGTTCAGAAATAGATTTTGCCATATTCACGGTCGCGGCATTGATTCCCAAGTTCACCAAGGCATCAAAGACAATAGGATGATATTTTTCAAAATCCTGCAGCAATTTTTTTTTGTTTTTTTTATCTGCAGGAGAACTTTTGTAACTCTGAAATTCCTGTTGCATCTTGACCCGAATTTTCATCAGCAAGGCCAGGTAGTGCTCTTCTTTGAATAAAATAGATTTCAAACCTTTCTCTTGATAGGTCTTGAGCGCTGGCATGATTTTGTCCGGAGCATATTCGATCAAAACGAAATTTTCCTCGCCCACTGGCACTAAAAAGGGATATTCCAGAAAATGATTATAGGAAATCGCCACTTCCAAATTCATGAAGCAGTATTTTTCGCCGTTGTAGATCACTTCATTTTCAAGAAAATCCATAACCCTCACTCTCATTATAGTTCTTCTTTTATTGCATAATAAATTCAGACACTTACCCGGCAAACTTATCCCTAAATAAGCTCTCTTGTCGGGCCCTTTGCACTATCCGCTTGGCACCTGACAAAATAATTTCAATAATTGGTACTCATCCTTAAAGGACTTGCTTTGGCGCCAAATAAGTTAGAAAGAGTGGCGGTTTTTGATATCGGCTCCAACGCCATACGACTGGTGATCGCTGACCTCCACCACGACACCAAAAAATATCACATCATTGAGAAAGTTCGTCTGCCTTTGCGCATGGGCAAAGATGTTTTTGAGTTTGGCATTTTTACCGAAGATACCTTTAAAAAATCCAAGAATATTTTCAAGTATCTGTTACGCATGGCCGGCAACCATCATCTAACGGTCATCAAGGCCTACGCCACCGCCTCTTTTCGTCAGGCGAAAAATGCCGACCACCTTCTGCGCTATTTGAAAGAAAAAACCGGTCTTGAAATTGAGGTGATTAGCGGTGAAAAGGAGGCCTCCCTCATTTATCTCGCCATCAAAAGCGCGATCGACCTCTCTCAGGGACGCGCTTTGCTTATGGATATTGGCGGAGGCAGTACCGAGTTTATTTTGATCGAAAGGGCCGACATGCTCAAGGCCGTGAGTATTCCCATTGGTGCCTTGAAGCTTTTTCAAACCAAGGATTTGACCGCCTACGAGGAATTGTTCGAACAGTTCCGCACTTCCTTCGCCGCCTTTTTGCCAACAGACTTTTTTTCTCAGAAAATGCCTTGTCTGTTTGTGGGAACGGGCGGCAACCTGCGACGAATGGGCAAGCTAAAAAAAACCATTCTGGGAAAATCAGATTTTCTCTCCATCGAGAAAACAGAACTCTTGAAAATTTATGAAATGATCAAGAAGTATGATCCGAAACAATTGGAGCGCAGATACCGTTTAAAAAAAGACCGCGCCGAAGTTATCCACCCTGCCATGGATTTGGCCTTGGCAGTCTTCAATCAGATCCCTCTCGCGCATTTAGAATTGCCCAATACCGGCCTGGCCAATGGCATTTTAGAATCGATGCTCCATTAGGGAGAA
>JAHFAA010000131.1 GCA_023250775.1 Bdellovibrionales bacterium | reverse complement strand
CCTCTGCGCCAATTACTAAACAAATGGATCCCGTTTGAGGAGGAAGTTGATTCGACTGACTCGCGCGGTCAGAGAGGCCCACACAATAGACGTTTAGCTCTTGAAGTTTCTGTAAAAAGGCAGGTAGCGAGGAGGGACGGATAAGTTTGGTGTACTCGAGGCCACCAGATGAAATGCGAAAAAAATGTGGGCTCACGGAAAAAACACCCTTACTTGAAGTCACGACTGCATCAATTCCAAAAAAGGCTGCCGTTCTAACGATCGCAGCACCATTATGCACATCCGTCAGACTGTCGAGACACAGTATTTTAAGCTTACGACCCTGCTTAATTTCTCCATAAATCCAGGCCACGTCGTAAGCAATTCGCTCGGGTGAAATTAAGAAAAGATCACCTGGACACTTCAGATACTGGTCACCATTCTCACTTAAGGTGTGGGACCATTCTTTTTCAAAAGCATTCTTGTCCAGAACTGTCAGTTCATATTTCTGCTTAAAGGCCAGAATATCCTTATACTCAGAGTGAAAATTTTCCTGGGCCTCTCGAGTGGCAATCAAACGAAGAGAGGACCTTTCAGGATTTTTAATTGCTGCGTAGATGGAGTGTTTGCCGATTATTATCTCTTGGCTCATTGTTTGGTTACTCGTTCAATCTCCTGCGCTACATTTTCTGGGGAGATTTCTGTAGCCTGGCCGGTTTTACGATTAGTCAGTTTAAATTTTCCTGTTTCGCCAAATTCTCTTTCACCAAGAGTAAGTTGCCATGGGCATCCAAGCAATTCGGCATCCTTAAATTTGAAACCAGGACCGACATCGCGATCGTCGATCAAAATTTCAATTCCGTGAGCGCGGATTTCCTCATAAGCATTGAGGGCCTTTGTGCGAAATTCTTCCGTCCGTCCGATTAAAACGGCGTGGACTTTAAAAGGAGCAATGGCCTCGGGCCAGACAATGCCCTTTTCATCATGATTCTGTTCAATCACGGCAGCCGCCAAGCGAGTGACTCCAATCCCATAGCATCCCATGAGTGGGACAACGCCTTTTCCATTCTTGTCGAGAACTGTCACGCCCATGGATTTGGTATATTTGTCACCCAGCTGAAAAATATGGCCAACCTCAATTCCACGGGTAATTTTAATGGGAAGATTATTGCTGAGAGCTAAATCTCCTTCCTTAGTCTTTCTTAAATCCGAAACTTCATAATTTTTTGAGTCGCGTGAAGGGCGGAAATTTTTCAGGTGAAAATCTTTTTGGTTAGCTCCAACAATATAAAAAGCATCAAGGTTGATGGCAGCATCGAATACCGTATGCATTTCTTGAGGATGACCGAAGGGGCCGATGAATCCTTTCACACATTTGAGGGATTCCAACTCCGCCTCAGTAGCGGGGAGCACATGATCAGCGTTGAGAAGATTTTTTATTTTCGTCTCATTTAATTCGTCATCTCCAAGAAGAACCACGAGCACGGGTCGTGCCTGGCCTCCTTTGACTCCCATAAGCGCAAGAGTTTTCAAGGTCAAATGAGGCTTCACGCCAAGCAGCTGACAAATTTCTTCAATCTTTCCAACGTTGGGCGTGGCGATTTTTTCGGGTGTACCGCCTTTTAGATCGAAATCTGCGAGAATACGCTTGGTTTTGGCCTTTTCAATATTGGCAGCGTAGCCATCATTATATACCAGTAAATCTTCACCGGAGTTGGCGAGCACTTGGAACTCGTGGGTTTTTTGATCTGACGAGGCCATGGCGCCGGCATCGGCCTCAACGACCTTATAGTCAGCGCCAATACGATTTAAAATAGAGCAGTAAACATTATAAAGTTGAAAATAGACTTTCTCCAAACAGGCCTTGTTTTCATGAAAGCTGTAGGCATCTTTCATAATAAATTCTCGCCCGCGCATGAGACCAAAGCGAGGCCGGATTTCATCTCGAAACTTGGTGTTGATTTGGTAATATGTAACAGGCAAATCTTTGTAGGATTTGATCAAGCGACGAAAAATATCCGTAACCGCTTCTTCATTGGTGGGACTGATACAAAGGTCGCGACCGCCTTTGTCCTTCATCTTCACCATCTCGCCGCCCATGGCCTGCCAGCGGCCACTTTCTTGCCACAGCTCGCCTGGGGTCACGACTGTCATCAGAATTTCAAGACAGCCGGCCTTGTCGTGTTCTTCACGCACAATCTTCTCGATTTTTTTTATCACCTTCAAACCAAAGGGGAGAAGGTTATAAAGTCCGGCTCCGGATTTATGCATGAGACCTGCACGCAACATTAATTGATGAGAAGGGATTTCGGCATCCGCTGGGTTGTCTTTATAAGTTTGCCAACGGGTCTGAGAAAGTTTCATTTTTGTACCTTAGTGATAGGTGGGTATCATTGCCTTGGGAAGTTCGAACGATTCAAGGACTTCTTTTTTGAGTGAGGAGGCTGCAACAATCTGGTAAGCACTTGGTGTTTCAATCAATTTTCGACAAAGAAGATTATGAAGATTGTGACCCGACTTAAAGGTGGTGACCTTTCCCGCCAATTCGTGTCCAACGAGAGAAATATCGCCAATCGTATCAAGAATCTTGTGACGAATGAATTCATCTTTAAAACGCAGGCCTTCAGGATTCATGACTTTGAAATCATCAAGCACAATGGCATTATCCAATGAACCACCTTTGATGAGACCTTTGCGCTTTAAACTGTCGACATCCTTCATCATACCAAAGGTGCGTGCACGGCTAATTTCATTTATAAAATTTTCGCAAGAAAAGTCGAAATTAAATATCTGCTTCTTAATGATGGGATGAGCAAACACAATAGTTGACTGAATTTCCAACTTAGAAAAAGGTTCGATTTGGGCCCACTTATCGCCCACCTGAACGCGGATGGTTTCAAGAATTACGAGAAATTTTTTGGATTTGTTAAGGGTGGCGACGCCAGTTTCTTTCAAAACGAAAACGAAAGATGCGCCAGATCCATCCATGATTGGCACTTCTGGGCCATCAATTTCACAGTAAACGTTGTTGATTCCAAGCCCATAGAGGACGGCCAAAAGATGCTCCACTGTGTGAACGCAGTTTTCACCTTGCCCAAGAGTTGTATTGTTTTCAGTAGCGCCAACAGAAAAAGCCGAAGCCTTTATGGTGGGAGAATTTGGAATATCAGTGCGCTTAAACTGAATCCCAAAATCTGCTTCAGCAGGATACAAAGTTAAAGTTACTTTTTTACCGGAATGGATTCCAATACCTGTAACTTGAACTTTCTTGGCCATGGTACGTTGATACAGCATCAAAATTCCAAATATACTAACCGTTTAGAGAATTTGCATTCTATCTAAACCCAAAATTAATGGCAACAGATCATTCTCTAGTTTAGGGGCTACGTAAAAGAATTACAACATTCGAAGCTGCTCCGATAAACAGTGATTCATGGTTTGGCCTTCCTATTTTAAGAAAAGATAGTAGAATCATGCATGGCCAAATTTTCTTTGCTACTCATCTTAACACTGCTGAACCTTTTCGCAGCTTCACAAGCTATTGCATTTGAAATTCCAAAAACAATGCTCTTAGATAAAGAAAAAGTCGCTTTTTTTGCGCCCAATATAATCAATCCAAAATACTTTAGTTTTGAATTTGGCTTTCGAAGCAATAAAAAAATTCAACGCTTTCACTATCCTTACAATGCCGTTGCGACGGCCTTTGTAGCGGAAGAAGCTTACACAACCGACCCATCACTGCGGGCCGGTGCTTTAGGATTCAAGGGAGGAGTTATTCTCCCAACACAACCATGGGTTCACTTCCTGCTTCAATTTAATCTTGGTTATGCCAAAACAGCACTGCATGAAGACCCTTGGTTTGGAAAACGGGATAAAAGTCGTTCAAGAAAAGATCAGATTTTGATCGAGGCAGGCGCAATCTACGAATATAAAACAATCATTTTTAGGTTTATGTATCAAGAAAGCACTGTGAAATATTTTACCAGAAAATCTTTTTTTAGCATTGGAGTGAACTTTTAAACTTTTAATTCTTTTACTGATTTTTCTTTTCTCCTTCCCCAGTTTTGCCTTGGCAAAGAAAAAGCAAGCAAAGCAGGGCAATACACTCTTGCGCATAGACGAGACTCAGCAATTTATTTCTGATCAGTGGACAGGTTTAAACTACAATACGGATACTTTTTTTTCTAACCAAGTTTATAAGCGGGAAGAGAACAAAAGCATGATCTCAGCCTACTATGCGGCTTATAAAAAAGAAGGTGTTCATCAGCAATATAACTTTGATCTAAAAGTGAAAGTTCATCTTCCTAGCACCACTAAAAAAATGAAAATCGTTATTGAAAAAGAACGGGATGAAATCTTGGAATCAACCAGTAGTGATGTACTCTACACCACTCAAGGTAGCCAAGCGACTCCGACTAAGTCGAATTACCTGGCAGGCTTGAGTTATCTCCTTTCGGACTCACCCTATTATCAAACTTTTTTTGACGTCGGTATGAAAATACTTTTGCCACTTGACCCGTTTGCCAAATTTCGTATTCAAAAAAATGTCACAACTTCATTTGTAAACATTTCAGCTTCCCAAAAATTCATTCTTTATCGACAAGACGGATTTGAAGAAATAACTCAATTATCTTTTTCAAAGAAATTCAATGAAATGTTTCAGCTAGAACTCGCCAATACCCTCGCTTGGGATGATAGAAGTGATCAGTTTATCCATAGAAACGGACTTGTCCTGTCTCAAAATCTTGGCGATGAGAAAACTATGTCCTATGGAGTTGGTGCCAATGCCCGTCTTGCACCGTTTTTTTACTACTATAGTTACGACTGTGCCATCAGTTATCGACAACTTCTCCATTCAAATTGGCTCTATGGCTTTCTCGCTGTTGGTGCCGACTTTCCAAAAGAGCATAATTTTAAAATGGAGAAATTTATTTTGGGACGGATCGAAATTTTTTTCAAATAAGCGCTATTCTATTGATCCTTGCAACAGCGAAAGCCTGCTTCATAAGTTCTAAATTCTCCGCGCACACCTGAATGGCCGGCATTAGTTCCTCTGCAAATAGATAATTCTTTTCCCCTATTATTGGCATAACAGCCTGACCAATAACAACCCATCATGACATGAGCAAACGCACTGGTATGAGGTTCTGTCTTTGCCACCCACTCTGAAACGTTTCCGCCTAAATCATAAACGCCTTCAGGAGTGGCACATTCAAGAAAATCACCACTGGCCTCTGCCTGATTAAGTCTGGCCACTTCTGTTTGTCCAATGGGTGAAGGAACTTTTTGAATGAGTGACCAATTCGGCACACGCCAGGCCTTTTGATCATTACAACCCCGAGGGAGATATTTTTGACCGTAGGGATATTTGCGCTTTTCTGTACCTTCACAGGCAAAAAGCCATTCGCTTTCTCGGCACAACCGCTTTGCGTGAGCCTGACACCATTCTTCTCCATCGGTTGCGGTTTGTGCAACGAAAGGTTTTTGACCTGGTTGATTTGGGGCCTCATAGCGATCAATACAAAATTTCCCCATATCCACCATATCAGGGGAGCAAGCAAAAGCAGATGCAAAGCTTAGGAAAATGAATATCAAGATTCTTTTCATCAGTAATCGTACTTTGTGAGGTGCTCCACGGCCTTCTCTGATATTTCCCGTCCGCGAGGTGTCCGAATGAGCAGCCCTTCCTTAAGTAAAAATGGCTCGTAGACATCTTCAATCGTCGTACGATCTTCATTCAGGGTGGCACAGAGGGCCTCGATTCCTATTGGGCCGCCTTGGTAGAAATCGCGAATGACTCGCAAAATTTTTCGATCCATTCTGTCGAGCCCGCACCCATCAACTTCCATCAACTTGAGGGCATGATTAATATCTTCGAGTGAGGCGGTTTTCTTTGATTGAACTAAAACATAATCGCGCAAACGTCGTAGAATCCGGTTGGCAATTCGGGGAGTGCCGCGAGAACAATAGGCCATTTTATCAATGGCCTGAGACTCAATAGTAATTCCTAACTTGCCTTGATTGGCATTAATAATTCGGCCAAGTTCTTGAGCAGAATAAAAATCAAAATGAAAATGGGCCAAAAAGCGATCGCGCAAAGGATTGGTCAAGAGGCCGCTTCTGGTGGTTGCACCAATGAGGGTAAACGGATTGATTTCAATTTGCATGGTCTTGGCACTTGCGCCTTGGCCGATCAAAATATCCAGGCGGTAATCTTCCATGGCGGCGTAAAGAATTTCTTCCACCGTAACCGGCATGCGATGAATTTCATCGATAAAGAGCACATCGCCCTTATTTAAATTAGTCAAAAGAGCGGCCAAATCCCCTTTTTTATCCAAGGATGGCCCGCTCACAATGTGAAGTTCCACACCCAACTCTTGCGCCATAATCATGGCGAGAGAGGTTTTGCCTAAACCGGGAGGGCCACTGAGTAAAATGTGGTCGAGCGGATTTTTTCGCATCTTCGCCGATTGCACCATAATTTTAATATTTTCGATGACCTTTTCCTGCCCAACAAATTCTTTAAAACAGGTGGGACGTAAACGGGCATCGATTTTTTGCTCTTCTGGAAAATGAACATCCACTTGGGGATCAAGAACTCTTTCAATTTCAATATTCATGCAACTTTCTCCCTAGAGTTCGCGCAAAACCAATTGCACCAAATGTTCTGGTTTTTTTATTTCATTCTCATTCATAAGTTTCTGCACAATGGGTAGGACTTGATCATCGCGAAAACCCAGCTCCTTACATGCCATGAGCGCTTCATGCACAAAATCTGACGGCTGGGGCAACGCCGTTGGTGCTTTGGCAAGTTTGCGACCTTTGACAAGAGGTGCTTTGGAAAGTTTCGGCGCGAGATCAAGTAAAATTTGCGACGCTGTTTTAGGACCAATGCCACTTACCGAGCACAAAAGCTTTTTATCTTCAAAGACAATGGCATTTTGCAAACTTTCTTCACCCAACTGACGCAGCAATTGATAAGCAGTCCTTGGGCCTACGCCATTAACTTTCAGTAGAAGTTCAAAAAATTTTTTCTCGCTCAAGGCCTGAAAAGCGTAAAGAGATTGGCTGTCCTCTCTGATAATTTCGGAAAGAAATAATTGTGTTCGCTGTCCTTCAGGTAAAATTTGATTAAAAAATACCTGCATCCCAAGCCCATTGCTCAGCTTGATTATTGTCTCCTCTCCATCACTATAGATAACTTCGCCTTCAATATATCCTAGCAAGGTAAACTCCTCGTGTTTTTCTGGATCGACCCAGAATGAAGAAAGTGGCAGAGAGCTATTGCCAGTGCGTCACTTTCATCAGTCGTTTTAAAATCTCGTTTGCCAAAAAAAAGTTGCAGTGCCTTTCCTACAGATTCCTTGGGCGAATGTCCAAAGCCTGTTACGGCGGATTTGATTAAATTCGGTGCATATTCAAATACAGGAATTTCTTTATGATGCAAAATCCCGCTTAAAATGGCACCTCGGGCCTGGGCTAATTTGGAAAGTGAGCTTACATTCTTAACATAAATCAATGATTCCAATGCTAAGACATCGGGGTTGCAGCTCTGAGCAAGTGATAGGCCCTGGTCAAAGATTGTTTTTAGTCGTTTAAAAAAATCCTCCCCCTCGGCAAATTTAATTGCACCAGAGTGAAGATACTTGACCTTCCGGCCTTCTATTTGAATTAATCCAAATCCAGTGACGCGCGATCCGGGATCGATGCCTAAGATAATCATGAAGAAATTCTATCTTTTAATTTTCTCGCCGACAACACATTGCGATGTAATAAAACCTCTGTTAAATTTGCCTGCGTTCTACTATCATTCGTGCATTAACAATCATTGAGATTTTAGCATGGCTCTCCTCCTTAAAAGTGACAGTGTCATTGAGGCATTGACTCCTTCACTCATCGAGCGCTGTGCAAAATTCAAGGCCCGTGGCATTACTCCAAAAATGCAGGTTTTTTTGGTTGGCGAAAATCCCGCAAGCCTTGTTTATGTCCGCAACAAAAAAAGACTGTGCGAAAAAATTGGCGCCATCTGCGAAGTGACTCAATTGCCTGAGTCAGTAACGGCTTCGAGTTTTGAAAAACAAATCGTCCAAAGCTCTCTCGATAGCAAAATTCATGGAATGTTCGTTCAGCTTCCACTTCCCAAGCACTTGCACGAGGTTCCAATTGATTATCTTATTCCACCCATAAAAGACGTGGATGGCTTTCACGCTCAAAATATTTTCGGCGTTTTTTCAGGACTTCCCAATAATTCATACCTTTGCCCATGTACTCCCAAAGGAACAATGACTTTACTGGCGCATTATAAAATTTCCCTTGCCGGAAAGAAGGTGCTTATTGTTGGGCGAAGCAAGATTGTCGGCCGCCCTCTGGCCCTTCTTATGCTTACCCATGATGCCACTGTGACAATGGCACATTCAAAAACCCCTCACCTTCATGAACTTTCAAAAAATAGTGATATCGTAGTCGCCGCCATTGGCCGCGGCGAGATGCTGGATCAGACATATTTTCGAAACACCCAAGATCAAGTTGTCATTGATGTTGGCATGAACAAGCGGGCCGACGGAAAATTAGTTGGGGATGTAAAATTTGATGCCGTAGTTGGGATGGTGCACGCGATCACTCCCGTCCCAGGTGGGATTGGCCCTATGACCGTGGTTTCTTTGATTGATAATTTGTTAATTGCAACAGAATTGCAATGTCTTAAGGAAGGAGTAAAAATATGACATTACGAAAAACGTCTTTGCATGAAAGACATATCACCCTCAAAGCCAAGATGGCCGAATTTGGCGGCTTTGATATGCCTATTCAATACACCAGCGTAAAGGATGAAGTTCTGGCCGTGCGAAATGCGGTTGGTGTTTTCGATGTAAGTCACATGGGTGAGTTTTGGGTATCGGGTGTAGAGGCCCTGAAATTTGTCGACAATCTAGTCACGAATGACATCGCCACGGCCCCCATTGGCAAGGCCATTTATTCTCCCCTTTGCAGACCTAATGGCACAATTATTGACGATTTGATTGTCTATAAACTTGCAGCCGATCGTATCCTTATATGCGTTAATGCTTCAAATATCGCTAAGGACTGGGAGTGGATTTCGTCCCAGGTAAAACCTTTCAATTGCTCTCTCGTCAACAAATCTGACGAAACATCGTTGCTTGCCGTTCAAGGACCTCTAACCGAAGAGATTTTGCGCAAAATCGGTCTCGACTCGCATCTCCTGAAAGAAATGTCGTACTACGAGGTTCGTGATTCAGAATACCGCAAA
>JAHFAA010000130.1 GCA_023250775.1 Bdellovibrionales bacterium | reverse complement strand
CGTTTCCAAGAGACGCTTCTTGGATTGACTCGAATACTCTTTTTGAAAATGTTTATTGGAAGTATTAACCATCACATATTCCCCTGTTTCTGCATCCTCAAGCTCGATGTATCCGATCGAGGGCATATCGATTTCTCGCGGATCAGTAATGGACAGGGAGATGAGATCATGGCGTTTCGAAGTGATCTGAATTTGCTGTTCAAAGTTTTTTCCCTGAAAATCAGAGATTAAAAAAACAATTGCCCTTTTTTTCAGAACTCTATTCAAAAATTCAAGGGGGACATTGATATTTGTCTGCTTCGATTCTGATTTATAAGACAGAATATCTCTAATTAAGCGCCAGATATGCCCGCGACCTTTCTTAGGCGCGACATAATGTTCGACGTGATCAGAAAAAATGATGAGCCCAACCTTGTCGTTATTTCGAAGTGCTGTGTATGAAAGGAGGGCGGCAATCTCGCATGCCACTTCGTTCTTGAATTTATCCACCGTCCCAAAGCGCGAGGACCCCGACACGTCGACGACAAACATGACGGTTAGTTCGCGTTCATCTCGATATGTTTTTATATAAGCTTTATCGTGTCTGGCGGTTACATTCCAGTCAATATTTCGAATATCATCCCCGTACTGATATTCTCGCACTTCCTCAAATTCCATTCCGCGCCCTTTGAAGACACTCAAATATTCACCGGCAAAAGCATCATTCACAAGATGGCGCGCGCGAATCTGAATGCCTTTGACCTTGGCAATCAGTTCGTCATCAAGAAGTCGTGCATCGAATTTATCTTCTAGCTCCACAACGCCTCCATTTTATGGAACGTCGATTTTATCAAAAATCTTCAAAATTAAATCATCCGAAGTAATATTCTGCGCTTCCGCCTCATAGGATACAGTCACTCTATGCCTGAAGACATCGGCACCGATAGTTTTAATATCTTGAGGCGTGACATATCCTCTTCCTTGTAAGAAGGCATGGGCCTTGGCAGCTTTTACCAGATAAATGGAGGCGCGTGGCGAAGCACCATATTCAATTAGATGTTTAATCTCTTTCAATCCAAAAGTTTCTGGATTTCTGGTGGCAAAAACTAGATTGGCTACATAATCATAAAGTTTTTCGTCAAAGAAAATCTGTTCTACGACCTGACGAAGCTCCAAGATTTTTTGAGGAGAAATAATCTTATTAATATTGGCATCTGAAGGCATCGCAACTCTTTTCATAATACGAATTTCTTCATCTTTGTTGGGATAGGAAACTTTCACCTTCAGCATAAAGCGGTCAACTTGCGCCTCAGGAAGAGGATAGGTTCCCTCCTGCTCAACGGGGTTTTGAGTTGCCATCACCAAAAAAGGTTGAGGAAGTTTGAAGGTGGTTTCTCCGATGGTGACCTGTTTTTCCTGCATGGCCTCAAGAAGGGCACTTTGTACTTTGGCAGGAGCACGATTGATTTCGTCCGCCAAAATAATGTTGGCAAAAATTGGACCTTTTTTCACACTAAAAGTTCCATCCTTTGGTGAGTAAATTTGGGTGCCGGTGAGATCGGCGGGAAGAAGATCTGGCGTGAATTGGATTCGTCTAAAGTCCGCCTGAAGTACTTTTGCCAGGGTATTAATGGCGGTCGTTTTCGCCAGGCCCGGAACGCCCTCTACCAAAATGTGTCCATCAGTCAGAATTCCAATGATTAATTTCTCAATCATGTTTCTCTGCCCGACCATCACCTTATTCACTTCTTCCACAACCTGATTCACGATCGGAAATTCAGACTGCACTTTTCTTGAAATTTCTTCCACCGACATTTTCATATAATCTCTCCTTCAAATTTCTTTTTTATTTCTTTTTCATAGTAATCAAGTTCTGCTTCAGAAAGTTCAAAACCGGCAAAACGCACTTTTTCAATCAGGGCCAAAATCTTGCTATTTTTTTCACCGTTGTCTGCATGGGTGTTCATATAAAGCTGCAACAATTCCAATGAATATTCTTTTTTCCTCCCCTCTAATCGCAGTCGCCCAATGTCCTGTAGCTGACTTTGCCAGTCAGTCATCACCGACACTGACAAATCGCTCTTCTTTAATTTCTTTTTAAAAACAAATAATCTCAGACCCAAAATAACAACTCCAAGTAAAATGGCAAGAGTGAAATAATAAATTCCCCTTGGCCGACTTTTGACCTCAACATCTATTCCGGGATGCCGACTCAACTGCTCTGCTCCGCCGTAGATTGATTGAAAGGACATGATCACAGGCCCGAGGTGAAAAAGACCTTCTTTGTTAAAATTGAGTGGGTACGAGTAATACAAGATCGCTTCTTTTTCGTCGGCATGGGAGCCAGAAGAAATACTGCCCTGTAAAACAATCCCTTCAGGGAAGGTCACCTTGGGAACTTTGACAAGATATTTGTTGGGATCACCTTTCCAATGAATTTTAATCTGGAGCACCGAAGTATCCCCACTAAAAAGACCGTCGAGTTTTTCCACATCTAGCTCAGGAGGAATTAGTTTTTCGGGAATCGGAACGCCGCCTTTCCCTACCGCAGGATTGGCATTATCTTGAAAGTACTTTTCAGAAGTTTTTTTCAGCTTAAGTAGATTTTCAAATTCCTTATAGGTCCCTTCATCATTCCATGATTTTGCGCCACGAAGAACTCCAACAAGTTTCCAGTCCGGAGAAATCAAGTAAAGGCTAGGAAGGGCCGTCGCCTGATAATCACCCGCCACCTGCCCTTCCTGATCATGCAGAATCGGAAAACTTAAATTGAGCTCAGAAGCAAATTTTCGGATCTGAGAGGCATCACCTTGATCTGCGGCAACCCCGAGCATCACAAGATTTTTTTGGTGAAAATGGTTATAGAGGGTTTCAAGTTCCGGAAGTTCCATGCGACAGGGCCCACACCAGGTGGCCCAAAAAGCAAGCATGATCCATTTACCTTTATACTCTTGCAATGAATGCTTCTTACCAGAGAGGTCTGGCAGATCAAAGTCGAGTGGCTCAGCAAACGTTCTGGTAAAACCTAAATTGTCGATGGCCATGAATGGGTTGGCCTTGTCATCGGCTGCATGAGACGGCACTGACCATGTGAATGAAACCAAAATCAAAATGCTGAGAACTTTTTTCATATGGCAAAATATAAAACCACTCAATTTTTTTTTCAAGGGCCGGCCAAAAGCAGTTTACGCCAATACACAGTGTTTGGGCACTTATTACAAATATCTTGCAAAAATATCACAATGAGGAAACACAGAATTTATCGGATAAACTCAGAGACAAAAGTATTCGTGGGATTCTGACGAATTTCTTGGGGACGACCGCTTTGAATAATTTTTCCATGATTTAAGATGACAATCTGGTCAGACATAGTAAAGGCCTCAACTTGATCATGAGTGACATACATGCAGGTCATTTGAAACTGCTGTTGAATCCTGCGAATGTCTTCACGCATCTTTTCGCGCAATTTTGCATCTAAATTAGAAAGGGGCTCATCCAAGAGTAAGACCTTAGGTCGCATGACGAGTCCTCGCGCCAGGGCGACACGCTGTTGCTGTCCTCCTGACAGTTGCGAGGGCATGCGTTTCTCATAACCATCAAGCTCAACCAGCTTGAGAATCTCCCAAACATGTAAATCAATTTCGGTTTTATTGGTGCGTTTTATTTTCAAAGGATAGGCGACATTATCAAAAACGTTCATATGAGGCCAAACCGCGTAGCTTTGAAAAACCATGCCGATATGGCGTTTTTCTGGAGCTAAAAAGAATTTTTCCGCCGGGTTCGAAACCACATCATCATCCAGCTTGATAATCCCGCCATTATTGCGTTCAAGGCCGGCCACCATACGGAGGACCGTTGTTTTTCCACAGCCAGAAGGGCCGAGGAGGGAGACGAATTCGCCGTTGGGTACGGTGAGTGAAAAATCATCAACCACCACAACCTCACCAAAGCTTTTCTTCACATTGATTAACGTCACCGAACTCATAATCCGTACTTCCCTTTTGAAATAAATTTGATAAAGAAATTAAACAGTCCTGTGGGAATGATGACCATCAAGGCCAAAACAGCTGGTCCGCCGCCACCTAAATCCCCATACTCCTGCAGGTGAAACATAAAGGCCCCAATCGTTTCAAGTCCCGGCCCGGTCAATAAGACTGTCATAGTGACTTCAAACATGGCGGGCATGGCAACCAGAAAAAAGCTTGCAACAAGAGACGGGCGAAGAAGTGGCCACCAGATGTACCACATGGTTTTTAGAGTGCCGGCACCTGAAAGACGAGAGGCCTCATCTAAGCAAGGGTGAATTTGGCCAACGCCATCTTCTAGCGTTTTATAGCTGAAATTGAGATATTTAATTGAGTAGGCCAAAATGATAAGGAGAGCGGTGCTGTTCAAAGGCCACCAATGACCAACCAGACCAGGGCCAAAACCGACCATCAAGGCCAAGGCCAAAACAGTTCCTGGAGTGACATAAGGCAAGGCCACCAAAATCGAAGTCGGTCGCTTATAGTTTGGGGAAAAAACATATTTGAAAGCGTAGGCCAAAAAGAAACCGGAAAGCACACAAAAAATTCCTGCCGCTCCTGCAAACAGCAGTGAATTGCTAAAAGCGCGAGCGGTTTCGTCGGTATGAAATAAAATGCGCTCAACATTCAAAAAACCAAAGTTCGACCAGCTCAAAACTCCTTGAACTTGGGAAAAGGCGGCAATCACGATCGCTCCCAAGGGAAGTAAAAAAAGAATGAAAAAAACGATCGCGATCAAAATTACCAAAACATATTTCCATCCCCCCAGTGAGGCCAACTGAGGTCTGGGCGTTTTTCCGGAAATTGTTGCAAACTGGCGGATGCGCAGAGGCCCCTCGCTTAAAAATAAAATGACCAAGGTCAGGCCCATGAGAATCAAACTTAAGCTCGACGCCTTTAAGATCCCGGCCATACTTCCCATGCGTTGAAAGGTGTAAATCTGCGTGGTCAGAAGAAAAATTCCCCCAGGAGTACCAATCAGGGCAGGGACGCCAAAACTTGCCGTGGTTCCCAAAAAGGCCAGGAGAAAACCGTTAAACAAAGGTGCTTGAAGTAGCGGCAGCGTGACATGACAAAATGTTTTCCAGCTACTTGCACCGCTCATCCTCGCGGCCTCTTCCAAAGTCGGATCAATGGCCTCGATGGCCTTCAGTAAAATTAAAAGGACGTAGGTAAAAAGAAAACTTGTTTCAACCAACACCAGACCAGTAAAGGAATAGATATTCAGATGCAGGCCGGTCCAGCTGTTGATAAAACCATTGCTGGGGTTGGCGAGAAGAATCCAGGCAATCGCTCCGACAATCGGAGGCACGGTATAGGGCAGAACAAAAGCGCCTCGCCACCAACTTCGTAGCGGAAAATCAGTGCGGGTAAAAAGGAAGGCCAGCGCAAGTCCAAAAATAGCAGAAAGTGCGGCCACGGCCAAGGCGAGCAAGAAAGTATTGAGCAACGCTTTTCGAAGTAAGGGTGACCTGAAGGTTTCGAAAAAAGGATGGGGCATGATCTCCGTTATCAGGAGATGTTTGAACAAAGACGCAAAAGGCGTTAAGAATAAATAGAAGATAAAGGCAAAGAAAATGAAGAGGCATATTTTCTTCATGATTACTTAATGCCTTATTGGTACATGATCTGAGTGAATTTTTCTTTCAGCTCATTTCGTTTTTGCGTAACGGATTCCAAGAAAGCGCGATCAAAAGGAAAGGCCTTTCCCGTAATTTGTTCCAGCGGCGGAGCGCCAACAGGGACTTGAAATCCTTTTTTGGGCGAATACATAAAAGATCGCACCATGGCCTCTTGTCCTTCCTGACCAAAGAGCCATTCTGCAACCTGCTCGACTTGTTTTCGGTCAGACGCTTTTTTGGTGATGGCCAAGATGTTGTTGTGGATTACCACGCCATCTTCGGGAAAGACGACTTTGAGACGAGCATCCGAATCTTTAAAACGCAATACATTTTCCAACAAGACTATACCGATGGGACGTTCCTTGTCCTGAACACGACGAATGACGGCGCTATTTCCACCTTCCATAATAATTTTATTTTTTTTGAGTTGTTCAAAATATTCCCAACCGTAACGTGTCTGCAAGGCCGCCATGGTTGCGAAAGTTGTCCCTGAACTAAGGGGTGAACCAGAGGAAACCAGATTGGCAAAAGCTGGTAAGGCCAGATCTTTAAAATTTTTAGGTGCCTTTTCCACCGATAGGGCATCACTATTATAAGTGATAATCATCACCGGAATGCTCAAAGTTGAATAAAAATTGGCGGGATGTTTAAACTCAGGTGCAATTTCGCTGGCATTTTGAATGGCGTAAGGATGCAGGCGTCCCTGAGTGGCCATCTCCTCATACCAAAAACGGTCTGAGCTAATCAAAATGTCGGCCTGGATGGCACCACTTAAGAGTTCGGCATTCACTTTGGCAGCGATTTCTTCCGAGCCTGCCTGGAACCAATTAATTTCCACACCTGGAAAGGCCTTGGCAAGACGAGGAGTTAAGTCGGCGATGGTATCTTTATAAAGTGAAGTATAAATCCAAATTGAGTTTTTCTTTTCACTATGACAGCCACTGGCAATGAACAACAAAAAAAACAGGCCCAAAATTGTGCCTCGAAGAGACATAAAAACTCCCTATGTGTACTATCTATATATAAACGCTGTATTCTGGCCTAGTCTTGACTACCGTCCAAGACGCATAACAGCTAAAAGATAAAAAATATGAATGTTCCTCAACCATCAAAAAATTGGATCACGCTAGCAGCGGGACATTTTTTTGTCCTGCTGGGAATTCTTGGAGTCATCCTACCAGTTATTCCGGCCAGTCCTTTTTTAATTTTAGCGGCGTATTTTTATAACAAAGGTCATCCTCACTTTCATCAGAGGCTGATGAATTTCCCTAAACTTGGACCTGTATTGAGAGATTGGGATGAGCGAAAAGTCCTGCGACTACCGGCCAAACTGGGTACAAGTTTTACCATCGCACTTCTTTGTGCTTGGCCACTCTATTTTGGACGGCACCATTTATCTGTGATGATTTTGATCGTTGCCTTTGCTCTTACTCTTATCACTTATATTATGACAAGGAAGTCAAAGTAAGCTTTTTTCCCTGATGAAAACAGGTCACGTTTCCCAACATCTTGACACCGTTTTCATCAACCACCAGCCCAGCGCCATCGGGACACGCCAGAAGCGGTCGCTTATGCTTTTTAGTGTAAGCAACAAAAGCCTTTTCGTATCGCGCTGATTTTCGATAATGCGGAAAAAATTCAAAGGGAACCAGGCCAAGAGATTTTAAATTGGTGAGGTGAACATAATTTTCATCAGCATCAAAAGGCGGATGTCCGGCCATGTAAATTGAGGGCGTCATAATAATTCCCCCAGCTGACTCTCCGGATAAGACTCCCCCCTGAGCAACGTAACGCCTTAACCGCGGCAGAAGACCTGCCTTGCGAAGAGCATTCAGAAAGTAAAAAGTATTGCCTCCACCAAGATGGATGATGTCACTTTTGAAGGCCAACTCAAGCATGGTGCGATCAATCGGGCGATCTACCGGCAAGAGTAGAAATTTTGAAACATGGAAACGCCGGTAATGATTTACAAAATCACGAAATTCCAGATCAGCATGAAGCGACGAAGCGGGGATAAAAGTTATGCCAGGATTTTTGTGTTTGATTAGTTTGAGCAGTTCTGAATCCAGCGCTTTATTTTCTTTCGCTGTTCCACCACTATATAAAACAAGGCGCACCTAATCCTCTTTCTTACTTAAATGCTTTCGCGAAAGTCGCGAACAATTTTAAACAGACCATTCATGAGTGAGGTCATCTGCTTTTGCCGTTTTGGTCCAATGGCATGCTCATCTTTCTTACGTCTTTTTTCTGGATCAAGCAGCTGATGTCCTACAAAATCTTGCAAGAGTTGGTAGATTTGATCCGCCTTCAACTTAGGCCGCTGCTGGATCAGTTTCTGGACAATAATTGTGACTGAATTTCCGGTGACTCGATCATACTTATTGATCACGGATGAACGCATACAAACTTCTAAAAGCAACTTCTCATCCTCTCCATTATTAAGGATGGCGGCCCTGTGAATAATCTGACGATACAAATCTTGAAAACGAAGCACGTGCTGACGTCGAGTAGCATTGATCTCAACATCTTTTTTGCTGGCATACTGAGAGCGGGCGACATCAATAAATTCCTGGGGCAAAAGCGTCTTTCCCTTACACAGTAAAACCTGGGGCAATTCGCGCAGGATGTCGCGCATACAGAAGACCGCATCACAGGTAATCCCATCGGGGACTTTATAAATTCCTTGCTTCGATTTGACTCTCTCAAAATAGCTAAATTCTTTTCTAAACTGTGAAATGAGCGGGCGATGCTTTTCAAAAACCGCCTTGGCCATTTCTCTTCTTAGCCCTATTTTCTTTAGAAGGTTTTGATCTTTACAGGCCAAAAACGCCTGATCGAACTTTTTCAAAATGGGATGATGGAAAAATTTGTGCAGATTCTTTTTCTTTTTACTTTTTAAAAAATCAATCATCTGCGCAAAATTCTGGACAATATAACGGGCCTTGTGTTTCTGCTCGGTGATAGAAGTGGAAAAACGCTCGACATCATCATAGCGATATTCGTGATGAAAAAGGCCGAACTGACGAACAGAACCGTAATCGATGATTCCTCCGTCCATGAGAATATTATCGCCGTCCCAGTCCAGCCAACAAAAGATATACTCATCCTCGAACGAGGCCGTGACGCCGGCGAAGTCGAGGGCAACTTTGTCTAAAAAAAATCGATATTTCTCCTGATCGCTAAAATTGCCTTTGGGTAAATTGCCATTCTCTTGCTCGCGAGCAAAATGATATTCAAAGAGCGATTTGAGGCCTTGGTAATTCCCCTGTTTCAAATATCGAAAAAAATGCGAAGGTCGCAATAAATTGGGATAGGCACGCACGACGACAGCCAATTTTCCAGGATATTCCAGCACCGCCAAAGTGCGTTCAGTACGAATACCATTTTGATGAAGAATCTCGCTAAAAAAAGCCGCCTCAATGGCCTCGTCGAGATCACAAAGTCCACAACCGTAAGAGATACTCGGATCACCATTTTGAAAAAAACGTTTTTTGAGTGAGGTGGCGGGAGACAGACAAGTTGCGCCTGTTCCTCGGCAAGAAACATCAAAACGAGTTCCGTGATGGGAAATCGTACCATTCCAAATACTTCGACCGTCACCTGAAGTTTTGCCCGTTTTTGAGG
>JAHFAA010000537.1 GCA_023250775.1 Bdellovibrionales bacterium | reverse complement strand
ACTTATTAAACTGTTTAAAGCTAAACCAAAGAATTAGTTAACAAAACTGGCGAAATTGATGGTGCCCACTCGCGACGGCCGTACTCGGACGAACCGGAGCGTAGCGAAGGTTAAATAAAAGCGAGTGCAGATGATTGAGCGAAGCGAAATTGATGGTGCCCACTCGCGGATTGCCTTGGCCCGTTTTTGCAATTTTTCGATTTGGCATTTTTCATCTCCATAAATTCAAAACTTTGTCTTAGTTTACAAGTAGTTAGTAGCAACTTCAACACATTAAACCGTGGCCCAAGTTTGTCGTCGGCAGTTGTCTTTTTTGAGGCATTTTCGCTCGCAGTAGCTCATATTTAGCTCATGCTTTTTATTGGTTCCTTTACACCATTCATTTGAAGCGCATTAAACACAAAGGGCTTGACTTTTTGTAGCTCTTTAGCTACACTTTCAAAATGGAAATAAGTCCTAAAATTATTGCCATCTATGAGACCGAAGACGGGCAAAGACCCTTCAGGAAATGGCTCGATTCTCTCAAAGATAGGGTCACAGTGGCACGTATCAATGCAAGGTTACTGCGACTTCAACAGGGCAACCTAGGCGATGTCAAATCTGTAAACGGGAGCGTCAGTGAACTGCGCTTGGCCTTTGGCCCCGGTTACAGAATTTACTTGGGACAAGAGGGCGACAAACTTGTGGTGCTTCTTAGCGGTGGAGACAAATCTACCCAAGAGAAAGATATTAAATTGGCCCACGACTATTGGGCCGATTATTTAAGGAGAACTCATCATGAAAAAAATTAATAAGGCCTCGGTTTCTTATCTTGATGACCTTATCGAGACCATGCGCGATGATGAAGTGGCGCAAATAGAGTTCATCAAGGCCAACATTGAAGAAAATGGTGACATGCCCTCCGCGATACTCTCGGCCATCAGAATAGTTGCCGAGGCGCGTGGATTCAGTCATTTTGCCGAGCAAGCTGACCTGAATCGAGAGAATCTTTATCGTGTCCTTTCAGATAATGGAAATCCAAGACTAGATACCTTCATAAAAATTATGAACGCCCTCGGATTAAAACTCTCGGTCGAGGAAAAAAACAAGGCCAGTTAGAAGCAATCATTCCTAATACTTTCAACTGTCGTATCCGCATAATCACAAGCTGTCCCAGCAAAAAGCCATCGATTATTTTATCTAGCGTGGAAAAGCCGGTTGGGATAAGTGTCGGCCTAGATGTCTCCATTGAACCTATTCCGGCCTATGATTTTTATGCCAAATTAATGGAACGGCGGAAGACCATTGTCTTGTATGCTTTAATATCGAAGTTAATAATTGCCGCGAAAGTTCCCCTAGCGTACCTTG
This sequence comes from Bdellovibrionales bacterium, assembly GCA_023250775.1. Classification (GTDB taxonomy): domain Bacteria; phylum Bdellovibrionota; class Bacteriovoracia; order Bacteriovoracales; family Bacteriovoracaceae; genus GWA2-49-15. Next base: position 1,252 of record JAHFAA010000537.1, on the reverse strand, counting down.
CCATCTTGCGTTTTCACGTACCTCATCTGCGATATTTTGAATCTCCGTTGGAGTAAGGCGCCCAACAGCAGACTCGTAGTTATCAACCCTCCAAGTCATGTAAAGGTAACTTTGTGGCGTGTTGGGAGTATATCCCATCCCTGCCTCTGCAATATTATCGAAACTCTTAATGCAAAGGCCGCCAGTCGATTCGACCAACTTAAACATCTTTATTGCTAAAGTTTCAGCACCCTCAATATCACTGGTATCACATAGGGCAAAGGGAACGCCAAACTGGTGGCCCCTTGTCCGGTTTGAAGCTACAAGCCTTGCCAATACATTCGCTGTGCCTCCTCGTCCAACATAAATTCTGATTCTGCCATGCAAATCTTCACCATGAAGTGAGCCTGCAATTTTATGAACAGTGCCTATCGCATGAATAATAAGTTCCTTCTTTTCTTGGCCATTTCTAATTGGAAAATAACTTACTCGATCTAATCCTTCGTCTAGTTCATCTTGTTCTATTTGCGAAATTTTGTATGCTCTCATGATCTACTCCAACGCCAATTTTTTCTCATCACACACCTAGATTCTACATGTCATTCTAATTTTTCAAGTCTAAAAAAGGTGTTGTATCCAGGATAAAATTATTTTTTTCATCAACTGCAAGAATAATTTTCCAAGGCAATACAGTGAATGACTCTGCTTGCTTGGCAACCTGATTAATTTCTTCCTCATTCAACATTAAAACTGTGCCATCCTTTTTAATTACATTCCTAAAAATTTTTGTTTTTAAGTTATTATCCTCATAAATATAGTGTGACAGTCGATTCGCACAAAATTTTTCAACTAAGGTAGGACATCTCGCCGGATTCTTGCTTTCATCAAATGCCCAAAATTGATCTTGGGCATCGATAGCGGATACTACTTTCAGCATTGCCCCACTTGAGTAACTATAATAATTATCACAACAACGTATTGTGATTGGATTGTTCAAATTTGGTCCTAGGTCATTAATTAATTCTCGATCTACACGTCTCTTAAACATAATTTCACTCCTCGATTCTTTGCTGAAGTTTTGCCAATTTTAAAAGTGTATTTTTGATTTTGAGATGGAAGCCCATCCCAATCAAGGAACTGAACCGCTTCTCGAATGACCAGGATTGAAAGATGCATTATTCGGCTTCGTCGCCTGCTGACCGCAAAAATTTGAAAAACCATAGGAAAAATCCTTCACATCCTCCTTAACAATATTGCTTAACAATATTGAGTT
>JAHFAA010000536.1 GCA_023250775.1 Bdellovibrionales bacterium | reverse complement strand
TAGTGAGCTTTCTCCAGGGGCAATAATGAAAGTTTCGAGTGAGGGGATTACTGTTCGTCAATATTGGAACTTCGAGTTTCCATGGAAGAATGATCACGTCGAGCTACCGGCACAAAGATATCAAGATCGAATTGAGGAAATATTGCTTGACTCAATCAGATTACGACTTAGGGCCGATGTTCCAGTGGGAGCATATCTCAGCGGAGGTATCGACTCCTCTTTGATCTGTGGCATGCTCGGCAAAATAAGGGGCCATGACTTTGAAACATTTTCACTTGCCTTTGAAAATAGAAAATATGACGAAAGTGAATGCCAGGAGATAGTGCAAAAACATCTCGGTGTAAAACATAGCACCTATCTTGTACAGGACTGCGATATTACAAATTCACTACAGAAGGTAATAAGACTAACGGAACGACCGCTATTAAGAACCGCCCCAGCACCAATGCTGAAATTATCAGAGCATGTTGCTAGAAAAGCATACAAAGTTGTTCTGTCAGGCGAAGGTGCGGACGAGATTTTTGGTGGTTATAATATTTTCAAGGAAGACAAAATTCGACGTTTCTGGGCGAGAAATCCCGATTCGAAAATAAGACCAAGATTACTGGAAAAGATTTATCCTTACATTGGAGAGAAGAAATCAAAAGGCTTCGGATGGCAATATTTCTTCTCACAGGGGCTCAAAGATACTGACAACCCGTATTATTCACATCTAATACGCTGGAATAATACTTCATTTATCAAAAACTTTTTTACCCACGAGATCCGAGAACAATTCAATCCAGAGAACAACATATACCAACCCTTGCATGCCTCAATGCCAAAGGATTTCATGCGATGGCATCCTCTATCAAGAACACAATTTCTTGAGGCCTCACTTTTTTTGCCTGGTAATCTACTTTCATCTCAAGGTGATCGCATGCTGATGGGAAATTCTGTAGAAGGACGTTTTCCATTTCTCGATCATCGGTTAATCGAGCTAGCGGCAACAATTCCTCCACAGTATAAACTTCATGGGCTCGATGAAAAATTCATTTTAAGAAATGTAGCAAGAAATTATGTGCCGAAAAGTATTCTTGAACGCGGGAAACACCCCTATCGCGCCCCTATACAAAAAAGCTTATCCAGCAAACATCATCCCGCAACGGAAATCCTGCAGCCTTCCAAAATTAAAGATTTTGGATACTTTGATCTGACAAGATCAGAGGCACTCGTCAACAAATCACAAAGCGACGCAATATTAAGCGAGCGAGAGGATATGGCACTCATTGGAATGGCGTCGCTACAATTACTTCATGATCAATTCATTACATAAAATTGCATTTTGAATCGTGTCACTAAAATATGAGGCCTTGGCAGTCCAGCTCTCATTATTTTTCAAATACATTAAGGTAGGTTCCGAGGAATAAGACAACTTACCGGTCATCAGATGTACAAGCAATTTTACGAAATGTTCTTTATTCTCAGCGATGTACAGAAAATCTGATAGTTTTATAACTTCAGGCAATGCGGTTGAAATAACAGGCTTGCCAGTGGCCAAATATTCCTTAATTTTTGAAGGATTGATATTATTTGTTAATTCGTTAATACAATAAGGCAGAATAAAATAATCCTGATCTTGGATTCTTGTTGGCAAAAGATCATAGCCTACTCTCTTTTCGAAAATTACATTTGTGTGTTGTCTCAAAAAGGATGTGTCCCTAGCAACGACCTCTCCGATAATTGTAATCAGACAATCAGGTAAGGATTGGGCGATAAATGCTATTAATTCTTGATCGCACCTCTCATCAATTAGACCAAAATAACAGATCTTGTTCCGCTGCCGATTTTTTTTAGGTAAAGAAGATAAATTAAAATGATTCACATTCACGCCATGTGTAAGAAGATGCGTTTTTTTACCGATCGTTTTTTTTGATTCCGCCAGGCAAGAAGACGTTGCAAATATGAGATCACTTTTTTTTATTAACTCATTCTCCATCGACTTGACTCTCTCAAAGGGAATTCCCGGCCAAAGCGAAAACTCATCAACACAATAATAAACAGTCAATTTTTCTTCAATTTTTTTTGCAAAATCACATGCACTGGGAAGCGAGGTAATTAGGATCGGATTAGCTAACCCTCGTTTTTTGATTTCGTGTTTAATTTTTCTAGTCGCAAATATTTGGTTGATCCTTCTAACAATTTTCCAATCGGTAAAAGGCAACATCACGGGAGCTAGTATTTTAAGATTATCCTTGTAACGTTCAGAGCTTCTCCCGCGAGGGGAAAAAATCCACTTCGCAATAATCTGCAATATCCTTTTGAAATCGTAAAATGTAAACCTCGGAGACCTCATCCCAATGGTTTCTATCCACAAGACAGTGTTGTAAGGCAAGAGCTCGTTGATAACATGCTCTAAACAATGAGGATGGCGACCATAGTCTTCGCCAAATATCAGCAATACTTCATTTTTTAACATAGACACCCTCACGTATCAACGAGCAGCTTTTTTCCAAATTTCAGTCGATGCTTTACTTTGAAAAAAATATAGAATTCCTTTGGCAGCCGCCAAATTCACCATGCAATAATACATCGGAAAATAAAAAATAGTATTTTTGATACCG
>JAHFAA010000535.1 GCA_023250775.1 Bdellovibrionales bacterium | reverse complement strand
TCAGCTCTGAGTATGTTCAATGCCATCTGGAATGGTGTGCACTGGCTGACTCAACATGAACACAAAGACACTTTTTCACGTTATTTAAAGGGATTCGCACTTATCTTGCTCACCATTGGACTTATGGTTTTCACACTCACTGTTCCAGCGCTATTTAAATGGGGCATAAATTTTTTAACCACCAATCGTTTGGTTGAATACACTGTTCAGCTTGTCCCGGCCTTGTCTGATATCCCGGGATGGATTCAAGATTTCCAAATAGGGCGCTATTTCTTTTTTAAATCACGTTTGTTTTCCTCTATCACCTTTCTTATCTATTTTACTTTTTTATATCGCTGGTTTTTTCCTATCAGGATTAAACTTAAATATGCCTTCAGGGCCGCTTGCACCTTCGTGGCACTCATGATTGGCGGACGAGAATTATTTTGGGTTTACCTTAAATTTGGTAAGTCGGGTTTGGTGGAAAATTACGGAACCAACTACACCGTGATTTTGGGAATCATGTGGATTTTTTTCCTCGCCTCATTCTTCTTTTATGGAATTTGCCTCTTGCAGGCGCTGCTCGATAGAGATCTAACGTTATTACCTCCAAAGGATGGACCCCATGATCAGAATGTTGATTAATACTTACTGTGTTTTACTTATCGTTGATGCCGTCATTGCTTATATTCCCGCGTGGAAAGAAATGAAGTGGCGACAGATGCTGAAGCTGTGTGCCGACTGGGGTCTGCGACCTATCCGCCAGCACCTCAAGCCTTGGGCCGTCAATGAAACAATTCATATTGACCTCTCACCTATTGCATTTTTTGCCATCACAAGAATTATTTTCTTCCTGTGGTAATCTGCGCCCCTTTCACCTTGAGTCTTTTTTCGTTTGCCCCTAGAATAGATGTAAGGGGTGGTTTGATTCATGGATTGGAATGAACTTGTCATAGATTACGATCGAATGTCGGCAGAAACGCTTTTGTTAGTCGAACAACTTCAGGATGATCGCGCCACCACTCAGCAGTTGGAAGAGTTACCACCACTCCCTGTTCCAGAGGTGCCGCAAGTTCAAGGCCCAGGTCTTCTCTACTACGTGGACTTTCAAGGCCGTACTTTTTCTATTCGTGGATTGCCTGTTACTGATTTAAATGAAAGTTATCAATCGGCCCTTCAAGGCGATGAAAAAATTTTAGGTGACCTTCGAATCGATGGACCTGATAAACTTGTCGATATCAAGCTTTTTAAAACCCCTGAATGTGCCACCGCCGAAGTATTGGCCGATCAACTTTTTAATCGTCGCTTTCCCATTCACGAGGACTCCTATTTTAATGTCTCTGATCCCGGCCCAGGATTGTGGTCCGTGGAGAGGGGCGCGCATGAATTTTGCCTCTACTTTAAAAGAGTTTTTCATCAAGAATTAGTCACCCACTCGTTGGGTCCCATTGTCGATCCTCTGGTGGCCGCTCGACGCTTTAGTGAATTGCCTCAGACCTTAACTCTGTGGCCTCAGGAATTAGAAATTAAAATTGACGAGAAAGCTCTCGTGTTACAACCTCGTGATCCAAGTGCGAATGTACAAATGTACTTACAAAATCTGCGTGAGATTTGTTGTAACGGAAAAATGATTTTTGAAAAAAGTGATTTTAAAAATACGACTCAAGGACGCACCTCTTACTTTTTCTTTTTAGAATTGGCATACACTCGTAAATTTTGGCTGGAAATTGAGCAGGAACTGAGTCGTCTTTCTAACGAAAAGGACTAGGGCAAGTTTTGGAAACTCATCAGCAACCCTATTCTCGTCCAACCCTTCCCTTGCGTCGCGACCCCAAAGCGACCGTGAGTACCACCACCGATCATTCCATTAGAACCTCTGTGGCGCGACCGGATGATTTTTCTTTTGTAACGCCAGCCGTTCCTCGCAAAGTTGTCGCAAAAACTCTTCCTGTTCGTTACAAAACAGAAAGTCGCAGCAAAAAAGGCATCAAAGGTTTGCTGGCAAAAAGCTTAGGATGGATTAAGGCAGGCGTTGTCGTTTTCATTTTGGCACGACTGCTTTTTTCGGAAGGTGGCGTGATTGAATACATCGGCCGCAATAAAACTTATAATGACTTGGCCCTTTATCAACAATCTTTGACTGACGACAATGAATCCCTGGTGAAGGAAATTAAACAGATTGAAACAGATGTCACCTTACAAAAAGAACTGATGCGAGAGCATCTCGGACTCATTGCCCCTGATGAATATATGATTCTATTTGGGGACGCGACAGCGCCCCAGGCCAAATAATCTTGTGACCTATTTGCAATTCTTGAGCGGCCGGCGAGCCACTTTTCAACTCCAAAACATGAAAAGCATCAATGACAGGGGTGATGGGAATTGCTGGTGGCTCCTGACGACCTGGATGGGCCTTCAAATTTCGCACCACCTCTGTCACAACCAAGTCTTCATTCAGAAAAAAAAGGTCTAAATCAAAATAGGTATCTGGCATCCAAAAACGCCGAGGCGCAGAGGAAAAATAGTAAAAAAGCATCCCTTGATCTGGCCTGAATTGATCGGGTTTGAGATTGGAAAGTCCTTGGACTTGTTCATTGTTACGAAGCGCCAAAAACACTTCAATCGCCT
>JAHFAA010000534.1 GCA_023250775.1 Bdellovibrionales bacterium | reverse complement strand
CGATAACCCATATCATTTCGACGCAAAATGTTGGGCCTCAACAAAAGTTCCAGAATTAAAGAAAAACTCGCGCAACTATGCATGGAGAACCACCGATTTTTCGCGTCGTGATATGGAGGTCTTCGTCACCAATTTGTTTCCAGCAAGTCTTCATGCTGATGCTCTCAAAACGATACGAATGGCCCTGCCCTGGGCCGAGAAATATTGCTTAGATCCACTGTGGGTCACTTCTATGATTTTTATCGAGAGTAGCTTTAAAACGACAAGCCGGAGTGTCAAGAATGCTTTTGGGCCTCTCCAGCTTATTCCCGAAACCGGGCGTTTGATGAGTAAAAAACTTTTGGGAGTTGACGATGCTGGTTTGAGTTCACTCTTGGTTAAAACTCCAGAAACCAATATTGAGATGGGCCTCTACTATTTCAGGCGTGTTCTTAACTTTTTCTCTGGGGATTATGAACTTGCCACAGTTGCCTATAATATGGGGCCATGGTGGGTTCGGGCAAAATTGGATAATGGTCCTTACAAAGCAACAGGCCATTCCTATTTTGAGAAAATTCGCTTTCAATACGTGGTTTTGCTTCGTCAGTACGTTGAGTGGGCCATGAAAAACCCTCCAGAATATGAAAGTACTTATGTCGCAATTGCGTTCGCGAATGGCAGTCTAGAGCTTGATGCTCTCCTCTACGCTCGTGAGATGAATAATTTTCTTGCTTACATCGACCAAATTATGGGTACAGATCAGAAGACATTACTGGCCCAGATCGAGCGATAGACAGCAGGCAAAAATCAATTCCTAAAACGCGGCTTTCGTCTTAAACTTAGTTGCGACCATAGATCTTTTCCGTGCTTTGAGGTTTACTTCTGAAAAAAATATCACTCGTGTTGGCGATAGATGGACCAGGTGGCAGTGGAAAATCCACCATTGCTAAAAAGGTGGCAGAGCGTTTAGGTATCCTATACATAGATACTGGCGCGATGTATCGTGCTCTGGCACTGGCCGCTCATGAGGCCAACGTTCCATTCACATCGCCACAAGAAATCCAGGAGTTTTTAACTAATTTGAAGATGCAATATGGCGTTTCGCCGGCCGAACTTATTGTCATTGATGGTAAAAATCTTACCCAACGTATTCGCGAACATCATGTTTCAAAATTAGCTTCAGAGTTTTCACAGATTCTGATCGTAAGAAACCATCTGGTGGATTTTCAGAGAAAATTGGGACTGCAAACATTTTGTGTCATGGAAGGTCGAGATATCGGGACTGTTGTCTTCCCCGATGCCTTTTGTAAAATATTTTTGACTGCAAGTTTAGAAATACGGGCCCGCCGCCGCTTGGAAGAGTTGAAGCAAAAAGGGCAAAATAATTTTACCTTAGAGCAAGTATTGAGTGACGTGCAAGAGCGAGACAGGCAAGACATGCAGCGGAAGGAGTCGCCCTTGAAACAAGCGGGAGACGCAATTCTTTTGGACACCAGCTCATACACCATTGAACAGGTTCAAGATAAAATAATCGAAGTGGCCAAGAAGAAGGCCTCAGAGCATGGTCTCCGCTTATGATAGTTGCGATAAACCGCACTGATGCGATAGGGGATACCCTTTTAACATTGCCTATGGCAAAAGTTATTCGTCACAGATATCCCGATGCGAAAATTATTTTTATTATTTCTCCTCGCACCCAAGAATTATTTGTCAACGGAAGTGATGTTGATGAAGTATGGCTGATCGATCCCAACAAAAATTGGCTTGGACAATTTTGGTCATTGCTAAAGAAATTCAAGAAAGGCCAGGTCGATACTTATTTTTATGTCGGAGGAATGCATTGGATCACTCTTTGTGCCTGGCTTGCCCGAGTCGCTTTTCGTGGAGGATTAATTAGCCGATGGCCATCTTTTCTTTTTCTAAATAAAGGCATGCGACAATCACGACGCATGGTTGTTATGCACGAGGCAGAATACAACTTGAATCTTCTGGGGGAACTCAGCATTGATTGGCCTAAACTTTCGATTGATATTTGGAAAAAAAATCTGATCTCAATTTCAGATGAAGAGTTATCTCAAGCGGCAAAGATACTTTCGGAAAAATGTCATTTTTCTCCTACTCAAGAATTTATTGTCGTGCATCCTGGGATGTCGGGGCACACTTTAAACTGGTCCTCACGTAATTATGGCCGTTTGATTACGCGCATGTTGGATGCGAATCCAGAGCGGTATCAATTTATTGTCTCCCATACCCCGAGCGATCGAAATTTTTTATTAGGGATCAAAGATCATTTGGGACGGCCGGAATATCAAAAATATAAAAACAAGATTCATTTTTTTGATGGCTCGCAAATTGGTTTGCGGATGTTTATGGCGGTCTTAAAAAAGGCCAAACTTTTTGTCGGCCCCTCAACTGGACCGACTCATTTGGCGACAGTCTTAGGAACAAGAGTCGTCGCCATCTATTCTCCAATAAAAATTCAGTCGGCAAAGCGCTGGGGGCCTCTTGCGATGGATCCTACCCGTGCCAAAATTATTGTTCCCGATGTGGTTTGTGGAGAGGTTCATCACTGCTCCGGCGAGGTCTGCCCCTATTATGAATGCATGGGTGTTATTGAAGTCGAAGACGTGAT
>JAHFAA010000533.1 GCA_023250775.1 Bdellovibrionales bacterium | reverse complement strand
AAGAAAATTGTTCAACTCACTTAAATCCTGCATAAACTGACTAAAAGAGGTGATATCACCACGGGGACCGCCACTGCGACCATGGCCACGTAGATCATATTGAAAAACATTAAAATATTGACCGAACAAGTCAGTCAGATATTGGTGTCTCTCATGATGCTCTCCGATTCCATGGACGGCCACAAGCCAGATCGGCGCTCCAATTTCTTTAATGCGACAAAAGATTTCAACGCCATCGTTCATCTTTAAAGCTTTTGTATCGGCCATTATTATTTCCTTTTATAATTTTTTTCTTCTGAAAAATTCCGTTACCAGCAGATATATTGTAAACTAATTTAACCACATCAAATGATGTTGGTGGGCATTTTTAGTCAAGGAACTATACCGAATGTCAGTCATAAGTAAGGCCCAAGTCACCAATTATTGTCCTTGTTGTCTTAATGATACTTTATCTATTAATTCAAGGGGAATGATAGAAATTATTATTAATGGCAAAAAAATGGATGCCGGGCATTTTCTCTATAACCTTAGCAAAGATTCAAAAGACGATATCTTTAATGCCTTTCAGGAAAAATTAGAAGCTTTCTTCAAATGGTATAGTGAGTTTCAAAACAAGGTTCCAATTAAAACAGTGGAAATCGTCTCTCCTGATTTTAGCTGTGAAAATAAATGTCGTTTGGATCTGACGTTCAAGGCCTCAGTGATTGATCTGCTCATTCCCGGAACTCTGCTTGATAAGGCGCTTAAAGAACTGTGCCAAGATTACGATTTAAAACTGTCCCTGTAATCGTTCAAAGTCCTGAACACTCAAAATGAGCCGCTTGCCTGAAGTTGGTGATTCGAGCTGAAGGCCACTTCCAATCAATTTGCGTACCCAAAGAGAATCTCCCGGCCGAAGCTCCAAACCAAGTTTGCGCAGTGGCATGGGGTCTTTAATTTTAAAAGCACGCCGGCCTTCTTCCTCAACAACTTTTTTTGCTTGAAGATAATGGTGATTGGGAAGATAAATGAAGAAAGGGTTCTTGGTATCTCCAGGAATTGTCGAGCTCAATAAATCAGGATTAAATAGACGCAGATCACTCTCGGATTGCCCTAAAGTAAAGGCCAATTCCCTTATCTCACTAGACCGTTTAATCGGAATCGCTCGCCAAAAAAAATCGGGTGCAATTGAGATATCGGGAACATTGAGACCAAATTCCAAACGCCGACGATCTAACTCCCTGGCCACCCAAATTTTGGCAACATAATCACAGGTTTCGGAAACCAAAAGTTTTTGCTCACACAGTGTTCGTAAATTTCTGGAATTACCTTTTCTAACGGCATCGACAATTTTGTATTCGCAAGCATTATAAGCTGCCGCAGCCAGGGCCCAATTATGAAAAATATTATACAAATCCAACAAATAATGGGCGGCGGCCTTAGTACTTTTCGGAACACTCAATCGCTCGTCCACCAACGAATCCAAGTGCAGTCCATACTTAATCGCCGTGCCAGACATAAATTGCCATGGGCCTCGGGCCTTGGCAGTCGATTCGCTCATGGGATTAAAACCACTTTCAATTAAGCCTAGATAATAAAGCTCAGCAGGCAGCCCGTAGGAGGCCAGAGTAAATTCCACCAATCCGCGATAGTTTTCACCGTTTTGCAGATGATGCAAGAAAGTTTGACGACCGCCCTGAGTATAATATTGAAACCAAAATCGTGCGCGCCCCTCTTCTACATCATCCTGGTTAAAAAATTGGCCTTGCTCTTCAGTTCGGACACCCAAAGAAATGAGACAGGAGAAAAGAAGAATCAGACGTCGAATCCACATAGTCTATCGATTATACCAGATGAAAATACTTGCTAAAATTACCAGGCAAAGAAATCCTAGTTGGTAAAAAGATATTAAAAGAGCAGATCTAACATGAAGGTAACTGTCGATATTTTGGATGTTCCCATGGAGCGGTAGGCATAAAGCCCCTGGGCCAAAAGTGAAAAATAATCTGAAACATTGAAGGCCATTCCGCCACCTGCCATGGCCCCAAAACCTGTTTGGGCAGGCGGATTTTCCACGCCACCCTTCTCAGCAGAGGTCACGGCCGTCGCAGTATAGCGGGCATAGCCCACATCACCTCGAAGAAAAACACCTTTGGCAAAGGTCTGCCTATTAAAAAACCACAATATTGATGGGCCTGCTTGGATCTGATAAACTTCGAATTTAATTCCTTCACCAGAATAACCATCGCGAACCGCATGAACAACACCCCCGCAAAGTATCAGCCCACTTGAAAGAGGAAAATAAACGCCGACCAAGTCGAGAGCAAAAGCAAAATTAGAAACAGAAGAATCATTTTTGAGGGCATCGACAGTTTCTTTATCATGGGCACTGGAATATGAAATTTTTGGATATCCTGCACCAAAAAGAAAATACATTGAATCCAAAGTGGCAGCTCCCTTGCCTCTAGATACTTTAGTTATTCCACCACGCGGTTCCAGTTTTAAGCCTTCACGAATCTCATATTCAAAGGAACATTTGCGAGTATTAAGTCCAGCCACGATACCAGTCACAGAAACGACTGGAATAACACAGTGATTCCGGTCGGAAGAAAAAAGCGTAAATTCGGAACCT
>JAHFAA010000129.1 GCA_023250775.1 Bdellovibrionales bacterium | reverse complement strand
AAGTCTAAACTTCAGTAAATCTCTACCGTTCTCTCTGTCTAGGATTTGGTTATCCTTCGAAGATAGACGAAGATGTAAGATCAGCTAAATTGATCCTTGGAGGATTTTATGAAATTACTGTTTGCCTTAATCACCTTTCTCTCCTTTAGCTTGGCATTCGCGACAGATATTGATCTTAATAAAAGCCAATTTAATTGGCATGCTACGAAGGTCACCGGCAAGCACGATGGGACCATTAGTTTAAAAAGTGCCAAGTTGGAACTTGATGGCGATAAAATCAAGGGCGGTGAATTTATCATCGACATGAACTCGATAACAGTTGATGAACTAACTGGTGAGTGGCACGAAAAATTCTTAACTCATATGAAGAGTACTGATTTTTTTGATATCCAAAAATTTCCAGAGGCCAAGCTTGTTATAAAAAAAGTGAATGGTGACAAAATTGATGCCGACTTGACGATCAAAGGTAAAACAAATCCTGTTACCTTTAAGATTGCAAAAAAAGCGAAGGAATTCACAGGAGTGTTAAAATTTAACAGAACAAAATTTGACATGATTTATGGTTCTGGTAGTTTTTTTAAAAATCTTGGAGACAAAGTAATTCATGATGAAGTGGTTTTAGATTTCAAAGTTGTAACCACATAATTATGTAATTACTTTTCTGCACCTCCCCTGTAGAATTATGCAAGGGGGAGGCACTATGCAATATTCAGACTCGGCTAAGCAGGCCTTGTTAATTCTGAGAGATCCAACACATTTTGAGTGGTATGTAGTTCCTATCTTCGCTTTTGCTCTCTATTTTTATTTTTCCGAGATAAAGCAAAAAAACTGGAATGTCGTTTTTGCAGGCCTTGCCTACTACGGAATTGAGTGGTTGGGAGAAATAGGTAACTCCCTGGTCATGTATTTTTCTGGATACGCTCCTCTGTGGGGTGAGCCAGGCAAAACAGCTTATCTTTTTTTGGTGGGGATCAATCTTGAAACCACTCTGATGTTTTCCATTTTTGGCTTGGCCATAGCCAAGCTTTTGCCTAGCGATTCCAAGATGAAAATTTTGGGTGTGCCGAATCGTGTTGTCGTCGTTTTAGGTTTATCACTATTTTGCGCTCTTGTGGAAACCTGCTTAAATAAATTTGGCGCCTTAACGTGGGATTATTGGTGGTGGGGTTGGCCTCATATTTGGTCAGTCATTCTCTTTGCCTACGCTCCCGCTTCGGCGTTTACTGTGATCATTCATGATATGGAATGCACCGCGCGGAAGGTCTCTATTTTGGGTGCAATTTATTTGCTCGATATAATTTTAATGGTGACTTTTATTAATTTGAAATGGATTTAAAAATTACTTCGGCGACTTGTTCAGGATTCATTTTAGATTTGAGCATTTTTAAGATCTTCTTTTGTACAGTCGAATTTTCAATTTTTGGTTTGAATCGGTTGTGAATCGATTCCCAGAAAAGATCTTGGGCCCAGATCACCTGCTGGTCGAGCCGGTCTTTTTCTAAAGTGCCAGAGGATTGTTTGAAGGAAAAATATTTTTGCAAACTATCCCAAAGGTCTGCAATTCCCGTCATGTTAAGCGAACTTACCGCCATAATAGGAGGAGTCCACTGATCTGAGCGGTGTGAAAATTGTAAGGACTCTCGATAATCGTGGAGTGTAGTTTTCGCCAGAGACTCACTTTCTCCGTCATTTTTTGTAATTGCCAAAAGGTCAGCTAACTCAAGAATTCCTTTTTTCATCCCTTGAATTGAGTCACCAGAAAGAGGTGAGATAGCTAAGACGAAAGCATCGACCATGTTTTTGACTTGAAACTCGGTTTGACCAACGCCTACCGTTTCAACAATGATGATGTCAAAACCCGCGGCCTCACAAAGTAAGATGGCCTCGCGAGTTCTGTTGGTTGCACCACCGACATGCAGATTAGTTGGAGATGGTCGAATAAAAGCATGAGGACTTGTTGCCAGTTTTTCCATCCTAACCTTGTCGCCTAAAATACTTCCACCGGAAATAGGTGAAGTTGGATCAATCGTTAAAACGGCGACTTTGCGGCCCCGGCTGACAAGATACAAACCTAGTGCCTCGATGAGTGTCGATTTTCCGGCGCCTGGAGCTCCACTGATACTAATCCGAAATGAAGATTTTTTTAGATTGAAAATGTGCTTTAATAGGTTTTTAGACTCACGTTGATGCTTGGGATTTTGACTTTCAACCAGTGTGATCGCACGGGCCAAAGTTCGTGGTTCACCTGCGATTAGTTTATTTAGGTCGATGGAATCCATTTGTTACTCAAATAAATCAAGAATCTTTTCAACAATTGTAGGAATTGGACTTGCGGGCCCAAAGATCAGCCCAACACCGGCCTTTTCTAAAAAAGAAAAATCTTGCTTGGGGATGACTCCACCACAAATTACTTTGATATCGCTGGATTTTTTTGTTTTCAAAATGTGGATAAGTTCAGGAATTAAAGTCTTATGAGCAGCGGCTTGGGACGAGACTCCTACAATATGAACATCATTCTCAATGGCGATTTTGGCAATTTCATCTGGGGTAGAAAAGAGTGGGGAGAGATCTACATCGAAACCTGCATCGGCCAAACCAGAGGCGACAACCTTAATTCCTCGATCATGTCCATCTTGACCTAGTTTTGCCAGTAAGATGCGGGGGCGTCTACCGTGCTTCTTTTGAAATTTTTTAACTCGATCCATAGAATTTTTCCAGGAGGGATCATTAAGGAACATTTTATCATAGATTCCGCTTAAGGACGATGGAGTAGCTTGGTAACGTCCCCATGAATCTTCCAGTGCGCTGGATATTTCACCTAAAGTGGCGCGAGCACGTACGGCCTTGATTGCCAAGGCCAAGGCATTGCCCTTTCCGGATTGAGCATAGTTTTTAAGTGCGCCCAAACATTCTTCTACTTTCTTATTATCACGATTGCTTCTGACCGCTTTCAGGCGGTTGACTTGATTTTTTAAAACCGTAACGTTATCGACTTGCAAAATTTCAAAAGAGGTCTCCTCGTCTGTGCGATATTTATTGACGCCCACGATGATATCAAGACCTTTATCGACTCGTGCCTGTTTTTGGGCCGAAGCCCTCTCGATATTGCGTTTTGGAATTCCAAGTTCGATAGCACGAAGCATACCGCCGGCATTTTTCACTTCTTCCATTAAAACTTTTGTGCGATTAATGAGGTCGTTAGTTAAACTTTCCATCATGAAAGAACCGCCCCATGGATCAATAACCTTGGTAATTTGAGTTTCCTCTTGGAGGATGAGCTGGGTGTTGCGTGCAATTCGGGATGAAAGTGCACTTGGGAGTGCAACGGCCTCATCAAACGCATTGGTGTGTAATGATTGAGTGCCACCAAAAACGCCGGCCATGGCCTCAATTGTCGTACGAACAATATTATTGAAAGGGTCTTGCTCGGTAAGAGATTGACCAGAGGTCTGACAATGAGTGCGTAGAGTTTTGGATCGTGGATCTTCAGCTCCAAGCTTTGTCATAATCTCAGACCAAAGCACGCGTGCGGCACGAAGCTTGGCAATTTCCATATAGAAATTTAGGCCCATGCCAAAAAAGAAAGAAAGACGTGGCGCAAATTCATCAACAGAGAGGCCGCGAGCACAGGCAAGTTTCACATATTCTTGTCCGTCAGCAAGAGTGTAGGCAAGCTCGAGAGCAGAATCAGCGCCTGCTTCCTGCATGTGATAACCAGAGATGGAGATGGAATTAAATTTAGGCATGTGTTTTGCGGTGAACTCAATAATGTCGGCCACAAGTTGAAGTGATTGCTGAGGAGGATAGATGTATGTGTTACGGACAATAAATTCTTTTAAAATATCGTTTTGGATTGTGCCGGATAATTTGACGGCCTCGACACCCTGTTCTTCTGCCGCAACAATATACATGGCCATGATTGGAATAACGGCACCATTCATGGTCATAGATACTGATACCTTATCGAGAGGAATATCTTGAAATAAAATTTTCATATCCTCCACTGAATCAATGGCGACACCGGCCTTGCCAACATCACCTTTAACTCGGGGATGGTCAGAGTCGTAACCACGATGTGTAGGAAGATCGAACGCAACGCTTATTCCTTGGCCACCATCGCGAAGGGCCTTGCGATAAAATGCATTGGATTCTTCTGCTGTTGAAAATCCTGCGTACTGACGTACTGTCCACGGTTTTTTGGAATACATCGTAGGACGAGGGCCGCGCATAAAAGGTTCTAGACCTGGCATAGAATCAATATTGGGGAGATTCTTTAAATCTTCTTCAGTATAGAGAGGTCGAAGCGTCACACCTTCCGATGTTAAAAAGTTCATTTCTTCAATTGAGGCCGTTTGATATTCTTTGGCCGCTGCTTTTTTCCACGTTTCGAGATTTGACATAGTTGAACCTTGTTTAATTCTTAGATTTCAATAGGTTACAATAGATTTTTCAGGAACTTTAGCAAAAAATGCATCACTCTGCCCACTATTTGTGTCGCTGTAGAGATGAAGCAGGCACCTTCTGCGGCAAAAAATGACCAATTTCAGAGAGTTGGCAAGTTAATGATAAAATATAGATAGAACCACTGGATAAGAATTGGAGGTGGTATTGTCGGTGGCCAAAAAAAATTCTGCAAGTAATCTAATAGTTGAACCTGATAAGTCCAAGGATGAGGCCTCTGAAATAATCCTCGAAACGAGTTTACAGTCTTTCTTTTTTGATCAGCTCACAGAAGTCAATAAGAAGTCTCTTTATCCATTGCCACAGGAAACGATTTTTTATTCCAGTACAGTCATGGACAAATACTCTGAGTCTGAAAATTTCTTTGAAAATGTTGAAGGAAGAATTCGCGAAAAAATCTTAGGTTTGAAACTTTTAGAATCTCAATCAATGAGCAAACAAGGCCAAAAAAGAATATTGAGTGATATCGGTGATACCGCACTTTTCATGTGTGGCTATTTTTCTGAGGCCATCAATAGAAAACTAGTTGATTCTCGCTACTATATGACTCTTGGGATTATGGCGTATCAACGATTGGATCATTTTAAACCAGATTATCTTGAGGTTCCTTCCTTTTACTTAAACTTGTCACGATCATTTTCCACCATCACACTGCTGATTGGAACCGTGGCGCAAAAACTTCATGGCACCGATGGGATGGATATTACATTTTTTGTAAATGGTCCTTCAGCGCTAAAAGTTTCCTAATTTATCAACAACACTCGACGCCCCCGGACCAACGACGACAATGCTAAGAGGGCGCGACAAGATTTTCTTTAGATTATCTGAAAAATCTTCGTAGGTAATTTGATCGATTTGTGTCTGGATTTTATGGATGAAATCGATACCTTTATTGTGCAAAATTGGAACTGAATAAGTCGTGGCGTAATCCTCATTAGTTTGCATGTTTAGAATATTTTGGCCCTTGATCATCTTTTTTATGCGATCAAAATCTTCCCGTGACATATGGGTCGTTCTATATTTTTTAAAAAGATCGGTAATCGCCTTAATTGCATCTTGTGCTTTGTCCTTGCCACTACCCATGAAAATTCCAAAATGTCCGCCATTCAGCGCACTAAAGTGAATAGGGGCCACTGAATAACAGAGACCTTTTTTATCGCGAACATCCACGAAAAGTTCAGAAGATTGACCTGAAAGAAAGGTAGAAATCATTTTTATGTAAACGTGGTCCTTATGAGTAAAATCTCCAATCGGTAAACCAATAAAAATTTGCACCTGTTCTCGTGGAAAGTTGATGGCCTTAATTTGAGGACGATATTTAAAACTAACTTTCTTTGGTTTGACTTGCTTGCGCGCTGGCAGAGTGGCTATGGAATTTTTAACAAAGGGTAAGATTTCTTCTAGGGTTTTGTCACCGCAATAGGTGATTAGCATCTCTTTGTTTTTTAAGTTGGAGTTATGAGTTCGCTTGACCATGGCCTCGCTCAAATTTTTCACGGATTCTGGGGTACCGAGGGGGTTAAGTGAATAGGCATGACCTGGAAACATTATTTTTGAAACGCAATTAAAACATTGTCGAACGGTGTCTTCTTTTTGATTCAAAATAGCACGAAGTTGAAGCCCCTTTTCAAGTTTGAAATATTTGCTCGGAAAAGTGGGATTGATCAGGGAGTGAAAAAAATGCTCGGCCAAGGCATAAAAATGATCAGACTGACCATGAAGAGTAAGTCCGTAGGCATTTTTACCGGAAAATCCACCAAGGCTTGCGGCATGGTCATCCATAAAATTTCTTAGATCGTCGTAAGATGAAAACTTATGACCATTTGTAAGTTGTGAACTCAGAATATTATAAAGGCCGTTATTTTTTGCAGATTCATCTGCCAAGCCACCTTTCATGTAAGCGTGAAGCACAAAGGTTGGCGCCGTTTTATTGTGACGATAAAAAAGTGTTATTCCAGGACGTAGCTCAATAGTAGAGGCAAGTTGATCATATTCGGAGACAACGCGAGAAAAATTCTTTTTCGTTTCGACCTTATTCAACATCTTATTTTGAGTTTTGATCAGTTGCTGAAGTTTTCGCTCCATAATTTTGGGACTAGTTTCTTTTGGGATTTGAAGTGTGAAGTGCCATGGGCGTGAAAGAAGAGTGTGCAAGGCATGATCAACGTGGTGTTTGTTCGCGACCTTAATTCTTTGTAAATATTTCTCCTCACCCAGAATATCGCCCGTCAGGGCATAGCTATGACCTAAAGAAAAAGCAAAATTTTCTATACTTTCAAGGTCGTAAACTTTTGAGGCCAAATATTGATTCTTGATTTTTACAATCTCTTCATCGGAAGGGCCATTTTGTAATGTGCGTTCTAACTCTTCCGTTAAGGCGCTAAGAACTTTCGGCCCATTCTTAAGAGGGAAATTAAAAGAGAGGATATGCACGCCACCCTTTTTAAAAAACATTGTGGAAGTGCCGCAGTTGTTTGCAATGCCACTTTCCGAAACCAGCCTTGTGTACAGACGACTTGAATCACCATGGCCTAAAATACTTAGGCCTAAATCTTCATACTCTGAACCAGGGTCTTGGTGTCCAAGAGAAGAAATACTCCAGGTTAAGTTGCCCATGCGGACATCTTTTTCGTGAGAATCAAGAGTGCTAGTTTCCTTGAGGATAAACTTTGGGAATTCAGATTGGTTTCCATTGGGGAGGGAAAAAGTGCTTGCAAGTTGTTTGATCTCCTCTTCAAGTGACTCCACATCACCCGCCACGAGAAGAAAAGCATTTTGATTGTTGTAATAATTTTGGCGAAATGTTTTCAATTGTTCGAGACTGAATTTTTTGATTGTTCCTTCATTCCCGATAATGGGGTGAGAGTAGCCAAGAGGAAAGCATGCCTCCTGCACTTTCATAAAACCATATTGTTTCGGCGCATCCAGTGAACGACGATATTCTTCAAAAACAACTTCGCGCTCAGCTGGCAAATCAGCTTCCTGAAAGAGCGGAGCGGAAACCATGTCGAGCAAAATATCGATACATTCGAGTAGATTCGCTTTCGGTGCATTGATGTAATAGCAAGTATAATCAAAAGAGGTGAAAGCGTTGATCTCGCCTCCGAAAGATTCTACCTCATAGGTCATCTTACCTTCAGGACGTTTGGCCGTTCCCTTGAAAAACATATGCTCGAGAAAATGAGCAATGCCTTGATCCTTAGTTCCTTCGAGGGCACTTCCAGCACGAAACCAAATTTGTACGCTAACAGTGGGCAGAGCCTTTGAGTGTGCCAAAATTAGTTCTAAATCATTTTTTAACTTAAGAATTTTATGTTGCATATTACCTCTGATCCTTGCTAAGTCATGACTATTATGACCTCAAATGTGGTTAGACGTCTCTATATTCATTTCCCTTTTTGTCGCCAGCGCTGCAATTATTGTGATTTCTATAAAGAAGTGGTGTCTTCTGGAATTAATTTTGAGAACTTTCATCATTATCTAAAAAGTTCCCTGCCCCTTCACCAAAAATTAATGCATGACACAGAGATGGAATGGGGAAAACTGAAGAGTTTATATATAGGTGGTGGCACCCCATCTTTATGGGAGCAGGGTCCGTCTTTTTTGGCCTCGATGCTGGAGAGCATGCAAATTTCGCTTGATCAGAAGTGTGAATTTACTTTAGAGATGAATCCTGGTGTTGGGAATTATACAACTTTAAAAACTTGGATGGATTTTGGCCTGAACCGCGTTTCTGTCGGAGTACAATCGTTCAATGAAGCCAATCTAAAAAATCTTGGACGTTTTCACACTTTGGCCGACACCATCCAAACTTTGCAAATGTTAAAAGATCTCAAGCTCAATTATTCTGTCGATTTTATGATTGGTCTGCCGCGATTCTCTGGCGTGAGCGAGCGAAATATTATTGATGAATTGGTCAAAGTGCTTGAGTTCAATCCGAGTCACATGAGTGTCTATATTCTGACAACCGGAAAAGATTATATTCATGCCAAGCTAATTCCAGATGATGCGCAGATTGAAAAAGAATATCTTTTGGTTTCCGATTTTTTAAAGGCCCAGGGATGGCTTCATTATGAGATTTCAAATTTTGCCCGCCCTGAATTTTTAGCGGACCATAATGTCGCCTATTGGAATCTTGAATCAGTGGCCGCGCTAGGACCTTCCGCAACTGGATTCATGAAAAATGGCGATAAGTGTGCGCGCTATAAATGGCGGCCCGAATCGGTGGAATTTGTACGAGAAGATTTAACCGGCAATGAAATTCGCATGGAAGAAATCTATCTTGGCCTGCGTACACAAAAAGGTTTTTCACTCGACGTGTTTAAGGAGAATTTGCCCCACAATTCAGTAGAAAAGCTCATAGGTATAGTTCAAGGTTGGCAAAAGCGAGGACTTTTGGCCCATAGCGCTCCACGAATTGTCTTAAATTCCAAGGGGATGTTGCTTCTAGACAGTCTCATGAATGAACTTTTTTGGGTCGACCAACTCTTTAGTATTCAATAGGTTACGCAGCCTTTTGAGATTTTTTTTTAGAAGTTCCATTGACATCGAGGTGATGGGCCCCCATTTTAGCATTTATAAGGTGTGAGGAGAGAACATGGAACGGCCAGCGAACGAGGATGTAAATGTGAAAAACGAGAGCAAGGGGAAAACTAATTGCTGTGAGGATAATTGCGATCAAGAGCAACCGGCACAGGAAAAAACGGAAAATGCCAAAGAGGAAATGGCAGAAGTCAAAGAGATAAAAAAAGAAGAGGTAGATTATAAATCTAAGTTTTTTTACCTTGCAGCTGAGATGGATAATATGCGTAAACGCTTTGATCGCGAACGCGAAAATACAATGAAATATGGTACTGAAAAGGTGTTAG
>JAHFAA010000128.1:7944-9329 GCA_023250775.1 Bdellovibrionales bacterium | reverse complement strand
TTGCTCCAGACGGTTTGCATTTTGCCGGTGTCAAAAGTTATCAGGGGTTTGAGTTTGATTGTGCTCCTTGCCCTGACCTCACACCCACCTTGGCCTTCGTTGCCGCCCATGCTCAAGGAGAAAGTCGTTTAAAAAATTTGGGAGTTTTGCATTATAAAGAATCAGACCGGGTGCGTGAGATCATTCAGGTCTTGAAGGCCTTTCGTTGTCAATATAACTATGACTCGGCCAATGAAATCTTAACCATCACAGGGCGGTCGGGCAATTTTTTGGCAACTGATATTTCGCCGCCACCAGATCACCGAATAATAATGATGGCGTATCTTTTTATGCGCGCCAACCAAGGCGGGCGACTGCAAAATATTGAGCATGTCGCAAAATCATTTCCCGGCTTTTTTGAAATCATGAGCTAGCTGGAAAAACGCCCTATAGTTTCTTGAATAGATTTCAGTTTGAGCGAGAGTTCGTTGTGATTAAAGCGAACTTCTTTAACCACATCTTCCGGTGCATTTCGCATAAATTGAGCGTTATTAAGTCTCTTGTCGTACATCTCAAATTCTTTTTGAGTTTTTTCCATCTCTTTGCGAAGTCGGGCGATATGTTCCTCGATATTCGCGACATTGTCTAAGATTAGGTAAATTTCAGTGTGGCCAAGAGGCATAGTGAGGGATTTTTTTGGTCGCTCGGCAAGATTTATTTTCAAATCCTTAACACGGGCAAGTTCAAAAAAGTTTTTGTGATTTACGGCAAAATAATTTTGCAGTTTAGGATCAGTCACGTAGAGACAAACACTGACTTCGTCTTTCGGTTTCAGGTTCGCGGAAGTTCGCAAAAAACGGATAGACGAAACGGTCTCGACGAATTTACTCATCATGGCGAGATCGTCGGGATAATTCCATTCGTTGATTTCTGGATATTGCTGAACAGTGATGAGATCTTCCGCATCAGTTTTGAGGAAGGTCCAAAGCTCTTCCGTAATATAAGGCGTAAAGGGGTGCATCAGCTTCAGCACTTCACGGAAAATGAATTTCAAAACGGTGGAGCGACGTGCTTTTGCTTCATCGTCAACACTATTCAAAATAGGTTTTGAAAGTTCGATGAACCAGGAACAAAATTTATCATAGACGAAGGAATAAATAGTTTGGGAGCTATCATCAAAGCGATATTCTTCCATGGAGGAATTCATCGAGACAATCGTTTGACCAAGTTCGCTTAAAATCCATTTCTCGTGGTGATCGAGAGTGCTTTTGTTAAGCGTGGTGCCTGCTTTCGCAAGATGAGGTTGAATAAAACGGAAAGCGTTCCATACTTTGTTAATAAAGTTGCGATAGCCTTCAATGCGTTCAGGATCAAGATTCAAATTCCGGTTGTAGCCACTGCCTGCC
>JAHFAA010000128.1:0-7934 GCA_023250775.1 Bdellovibrionales bacterium | reverse complement strand
AAAGCGAAGAGCATCAGCGCCATATTTTTGGATCATTTCGAGTGGGTCAATGCCATTGCCGAGTGACTTGCTCATTTTACGGCCCATCTTATCGCGAACGATGGCGTGAATATAAACGTGATGAAAAGGAATCTGATTGGTGAATTTAAGCGAGAACATCATCATTCTGGCGACCCAGAAAAAGATAATGTCATATCCTGTGACCAAAACTGAAGTAGGGAAAAAAGTGTTAAATTTCTTTTCTTCCATGCGCTTTTTGTCTGGCCAGCCCAGCAAGGTCATCGGCCAGAGGCCTGAGGAAAACCAGGTATCGAGAACGTCGACATCCTGTTGAAGAGTTGTCGCCTGACATTTTGGGCATGAAGTTGCATCAGACTGATCGGCCCACTCATGCTGACATTTTTGGCAGGTAAAAACGGGAATACGATGTCCCCACCAAAGCTGGCGTGAAATGCACCAATCTTTTGGCTCCTTCAACCAAGAAAAATAAGTATTTTCCCACAATTTTGGAAAAAAACGGGTGTTATCATTCTTAACAGCTTCGTAAGCTCGTGCCGCCATCTCTTTGACATTCAAAAACCATTGCTTTGAAACCAGAGGCTCGATCACAACTTTGGAACGATCGCCGTGACCAACCATATGCATATGATCTTGAACATCGATTAAGAGACCCAGTTCCTCTAAAGTCTTGACGAATTTAGTGCGCGCCTGTTTACATTTGAGGCCTTTCAGTTCACCGCCGTATTCATTCAGCGTACCGTCTTTATTTAAAATATTGATGATGGGAAGTTTATGACGTTTCCCAATTTCAAAATCGTTGAAATCATGGCCGGGGGTAACCTTGAGACAACCCGTGCCGAATTCCATATCAACATAGTCATCGGCAATAATCGGAATTTCTCGGTTACAAACAGGCACGATCGCTTTTTTGCCAATCAGATGTTGATAGCGTTCATCTTTTGGGTTTACACAAATGGCCGTATCTCCCAAAACAGTTTCCGGTCGTGTGGTGGCAACAATCAGGTGATCCGTCGATCCCTTGAGGGCATATTTAATTCTATAGAGAGCACCCTTGATTTCAACGTGCTCAACTTCTGCATCTGAAATGGCCGATTGCAGTTCGGTATCCCAGTTGACGATATATTCACCACGATAGATCAGACCTTCCTGGTAAAGCGTTACAAAGGCGTGCTTAACCGCCTCGTTTGAGGCCGGGTCCATGGTAAAAGTAAAATAATCCCAATCAGGACTGGCCCCCATGGCCCGCTGTTGTTTATTAATAATATTTCCGTAATTTTCTTTCCACTCCCAGATTTTTTTTACAAAAGGTTCACGGCCGTAATCATGACGAGTTTTTTTCTCTTGATCCCAAACCAATTTTTCAACCACCGCCTGAGTGGCGATGCCGGCGTGATCAGTTCCTGGTAAAAATAATGTCGAGTGCCCCTTCATGCGATAAAAGCGAATGAGGGCATCTTGGGTAGTGATATCGAGTGCATGCCCCATATGAAGTTGCCCGGTAACGTTGGGCGGAGGCATGACAATGGAATAGCTTTTACCCGTTCGTGCCGGCCGTGCTTTGAAGTAACCACCACTTTCCCAGAGGGTGTACCACTTTTTCTCGGCCGCTTCGCAGTCATAGGTTTTGGGAAGTTCACTTTCAGTTTGTTTCTGTTCCATATCTATTCTCTATTCCATGATAAATTTGTAAATTGCACCAAGGTCATTCAGCGCAAAAGAAACTTGCTTCCCGGTCATTAAATTTTTGAGGGCAACCTGGTTACTGCTCAGTTCCTGGTCGCCTAAAATGGAAACGCATTTTGCGCCACGCTTTTCGGCCAAGGGAAAAACTTTGTTCATTTTAAGTGCTTCCAGACCTGTAATGACCCGCACACCTTTCTCTCTTAATAATTGCGCCAAACGCATCGTCGCATTCATGCCGGCCTCGGTTTGAAAGGTGAGGAGCACATGATTGCTTGGCTTGCTTAGGTCAGGAAGGAGTCCATGGGCATTCAAAAAATCTTTGAGTGTGACATCTCCAAGCCCAAAGCCCACGCCGGGAAGGGCCTGTTCGCCAAAAATTTCGAGCAATCGATCGTAGGCCCCGCCACCACAAAGGGCGCGTCGATTCTCGGGATGCTTGTCAAAAATTTCAAAAACGATCCCGGTATAATAATCAAGGCCTCGTACAATAGTCGGATCGTAGCGCAGGTAACTTTGCAGGTTAAAGTTATGCGCCATCTGCGAAAAGGTTTTGAAATCCCAAACGGTGGCGTCGATGTGGTGTTGGTCCAAAAACTTTTGCAATTTTTCAAACGAGTCCAATTTTATATAGGTCAAAAACAGACTCTCTTGCTCTTTTGAGAATTGAAACAAGGCAAGCTGTTCTAGAAAGGCAGCTTCAGGTAGTTTTTTAAAACGATCGAGCAGCTTGCAAAGTTTTAGGGCAACGTCGTCAGCGAGATGCATTTTTTGTTTAAAAAGATGATCGACTAGTTTTCTATGATTTACCAAAATTTCAAAATGGGAGTCGTTGGCGCCAAAACTTGTAAGCAAGGTGATGGCCAGCTGAAAAACTTCAAACTCGGCGAGGTTTTCTTTGCCGCCAAAAATATCCACATTGAATTGCCAATGCTCTCTGAGGCGCCCTTTTTGCGGACGCTCATAGCGCATGAGATTAGGGATGGCGTACCAACGAATTGGTCTTGGGGCCTCTCGATTAATTTGCGCCACCATTCTTGCCAGGGTCGGAGTCATTTCGGGACGAATCGCCACTTCACGTTCACCACGATCGATGAAGCTGTAAATTTGCTCGTTGATCAGCTCCTCACCGGATTTTGCGCGATACAAATCGACCTCTTCGAGCAGTGGGCCGTCATAAGGTTCGTAGCCAAAAAGCTGGGCCACAAAGTGCATCTTTTCGAAGAGGTAATTTTGCACACGTTTATCGCTGGGAAAAAAATCACGAGTGCCTTTGTAGGGGAGTTTGCTTAGCGTCATATTCATTCCTTCAGTCAACATTTCTATCATAAAATAAGAAACGTCGGTACCCATAACTTTTCAATTATATGTTAAATTAGTAAGGAGGCCGAAAAGATTATGACCCATTCAGAGCGAAAAGAAGATTTTCTAGAGTTTGAGCTGTCTAAATTGATGCCGGAATACCCCTTGCCCGTGGATGTGTATTTATTTATCGATAAAAGATTTATCAAATACAAGGAAGCAGGGGACTACTTAGAGGCGGAAAAAATCAACTATTTCATCTCCAAAGGTGTGCAACACGTTTTCGTTCTGAAAACTGATTTCGATAGAATGGATGTTGGAACGGAAGAGGCGCTGAAAAAAGAAATTGAAACAGCGGTGATCCAGGTTGGTGAAGAGTCCCGTTCCATCGTCGAGAAAAAAGTCGAGTTGAGGCACAAACTATTCGATGTTTTTGCTGAGCAAGAGTTGTCTTCTGCCAATGTGCAACTTTTGCAGGGAATGTCGAAAAATTTTATCGCTGATTTCACCAAGCAGACCAATATTGCCAAGCTGGTGGAAAAACTCCACGGCCTGGGCGAATTGGCCATGGATCATGCCTTAAATGTCGGCAATATGGCGGTGTTCATTGCGATGGCGCAGGGACAAGGGGATCAAGATTTCTTAGAAAATCTTTTTATTGCTTCCATCTTTCATGATTATGGCAAAATTAAAATTCCGGCGAATATTTTGGAAAACCCAAAAGGAGCGGCCTACGCCAAAGCCATTTTGGACCATCCCTCCAAGGGGGCGAAGATTATGCGCACCATTAAAAACCTGAACGAGTCTATCGCCCTGGCAGTCGAGCAACATCACGAGCAGTTCAGTGGACGAGGGTATCCAAAAGGACTTTCAGTTGGCGATATTTCAATCATGGCGAGATTTGTCAGTGTCGCCAATGTGTATGACAATACGCTGACAGAAAATAAAAATAAAACCAAAGATGAAGCGCATAAAATGGCCATCAAAGTGATTGAATACGATCATGGAAAACATTTTGATCCGCAATTACTTCCCCGAATCATAGAGGCCTTGAAATTGGCCTTCGGGAATTATTACCGTTAATTTTCTATTGTCCTTGAACCCAATCATTGACAGGCTGAGGCAGCTTCTCAGGGGCATGATAGTCTGCGCTGGGAGTTGGATAGTTGGGAGGAAGAGTTGGTGAGAGTGAGGCATCGGTCGCTTTGGGGAGGTCAAGAGGAGTATCTCTCGGAGTCCAGGCCGCCGTTGGAATTTCGCCGGAGCCGCTGCCACTACCAGTGGTAACGGGGGTGTCATCAAGGACACTAACAGGTTTTAAACTTTCTTTTACATCTTTCAAGATAAAATAATTAAGTGAGGCAAGGGTGCTTTTCTTTTTTGGCCAATCTTCCTTAAAGCGAGACTGGCGAATGAGAAGGTCTGAATAAAGAGAAATAGTTTTGAGGATTTCTAATTGCATGGGACGGATGATGGCCTCAAATTCGCTGCTGTCTGAGTTGATAAAGAGATCAAGCCACGGCGCTACCATCTTAAGTTTTTTGGTCCAAATGACAAAAGATTGATCAGCAATAGCTGTGGCATTTTGTGTGAGCGTGACAAAGTTTAGATATTGGGGTGCCGTCAAAAGGGTCTTGAAATCTGAATAAAGCGCCTGAATCATCCATTTAGAAAAGATGCTCAAGGCCTTATCACGATTGACTTGCTCAATTTTTTCCGTGGCCCCTTTGAGAAAAGTATTATTGAATTTTTTTAGATCAATCTCACTATCTTTATATTTCTTTAAAATGGCTTTATAGATTTCGGCCTTGCAGATAAAGAAAATTTCGTCTTTATTCAGAACACTGAAGGATTCATCCAGTGATAACATCCATTTTTCAAATTGGGCCTTGTTGTCAATATTCAAATCTTGCTTTTGGATCGATTCAATTAAGAAGCGAAATTCTCCCGGGACAGGTTTTGATGACGAAATAATTTTCGTTGTCGCCAATAAGACATGACTCGAAAGAAGTAAAAAAAGTGGGATCACAATTTTACAAAGATAATTCATTTTTTTCCACTCCCGCTTCCGCTACTGCTGCCACCGGCACTTCCTGATCCTGATCCTTTTGCTGCGGGCGTCGGGGCTGGAGCGGGAGTCGGAGTCGTCTCCATTTTATCAATAAAAGGATCATTAGCGATGCTACTAGGAGGAACATTGAGTGAATCATCAAACACGTTATTGGTGCCCTCGAGCATATAAAATTTTCCCTGATAGGGAGTCACTAAGCGTCCATCAAGATTTAAAATTTGGGTGGCATTACTGAGGTCACTTATGGTGTTTGTTTTTTTGCTGGCCAGATCAACAGAAATAATTTCAGAAGAGAATGAGAACTTAGATGATTCGCTCATTTGTACAAGATAAATTTTCTCGGGTGAAAAATCACAGATCATGTTTCCAATTTCATTGTTTCGTGACTCGAAAACAATCTTCCCGTTATCGATGGCAAAGTGCTCGTGCGGATATTGAACAATCATTGAGTGATTCGTGGAGGAATTGATCCCGATAAGGGCAACAAAAATACTAGTCTGGGAAAGGCACAGTTCAATTTTTGATTCAGATGAGTCAACTTTTTGAAGGGGAGTAAATTTTTTATCTTTGCGATCAAATTCCAGAAGTGCTGCATGGCCCATCTCATTCAGGTCAGTGAGAAGAACTTTGGACTCATTCAGCATTATAGTTTCTGGGATAAAGTAGGCGTTAAAGGGATTATTAATTTTAATAAAAAATCGCAGAGTGTCGTTGGCAATATTGGCAAATTGAATTTCCTTTGCCGCGGGATCATAAAAAGAAATCCAGGTGTCGTTGAGGTGGAGTCGGGCGGCCATACCTTTACCAAAAAGCTTGAGGCCCGTTCCTTCATAATTCATGACGTAAATATTACTCACCTGACGGAGGGAAAAACTGCGGAAATAATCGGCCCGCTCTTCAATAATTAACTTTTTCCGGTCCATCGTTCCCATAACAGTAAACTGTGTCCCCGGTGAACCTTTTAAAATTTCAGTAATTTTGTAGTTGGTAGAATAAAGCAAGCTTCCCGATCGGCGTTGGTATATCGAAAAGCGGCCATCGTTGGAAATAAAACGTAAATTTGTAATGTCCTGTTTTGTAATAATAGGCTTTAACTTTGTAAGGCCGCCGTACGCCAAGTTACAGGAAAGTAACATGCAGAAAATTAGGCTATGGAATAATCGCATATAATGTCCATAGTTGATTGGGGTGAAGAGCGGCATATGTGGAGATCGCGGAAAAAACATAATTCCACGGAATGATCCTGGGCATGTGAATATCATCGATGGCCGTTCGGATGGAGAGAACCGCCGTGCGCCCCTCTCCGGTGACACCATCAATAATGAAAGGAACGGGACGACATTGGTTCATGGCCGTTTTCTTAAAAAATTGAGGGTAAATATCCTCAATGCATCCGAGGCCATGAACAATATTTTTTTTCTTTTGCGAGAAAAAAGTTTTTAATTCAGTGAAATTGTTTATTCTTTTTTGGGTGATCTTGTAAATTTCATTTAACACTTCACTGGCAGAAAATTTAGAGTTGGCAAACGAACTTGGAAAATATTCAAAAAGAGGATTTCCTATATATTTGATTTCCGTAATAACTCTCTGATTGTAAATAATTTCTTTGGGGCACGAAGAGGTGGAGCAGTTGGTACCATCAAAGACGATAAAACAGCCGTTTTTAAAATCAAGAAGCTGAGGTTTGTATTTTCTTTTTTCAACAAAACGACACTGCGTTTTTGCCGGAGCTCCGAACATTCGGTAGAGTACCTGGGCGAGAACAGCTGTCTCAGAAATCTCGACCTCGGAGTTTTCTCCCGGAACATAGGGCTTACACACCTCTGCATTTTCAAATTTATCGAAGTAACAAATTTTCAAAGGCCAGGCCTCATCATTGCCAAAATCAATTTGCATTTTAGCAAAGGTATATGAAGTGGCAAAAGCACAGGCCTCAACTGTCGGGGGGACTGGTTTGCCTTCGAGCTGCCTGATGATGCGTGAAATATTGATGATGCCTTCATTGGAGATGAGGGCCGGGCAATCTTTGTAGTCGGTAAAGAGATTGCTGAAATTTAGCGCTTCGGAAATCATATTGCAATTTGGTCTTGGTGAAAGTGCCGGATAGTCATTGATGCCTAGTTGAGTGCAAAAGACTGGCTCTTTTAAAAATTTCGTCTGGCACATCCCAAGATTCTTCGCATCAGCGACCTTATGTAATGCCTGAGAACAGAGGTGAGTCATCTTATATTTTGCTTCCTCACCATTGATGACTTTGCTCCAGATATTGTCATTGAGATAAATCGAACAAAAGCTATCGATATTGTCGAGATTGCTGCACAGGTTTTTTAAATAAGTACGTTGGAAATATGGGATTTTCTCTGAGGCCGTGGTTGCATCTCGGATAATGGCCTTGAGCTTTTTTATTTTCATATAATCAGCATCATCGGTGTTTGCCAGCTCGCTTTCAGCATTTTTGGCCATTGTCGAAAGCTCTGGAAATTTACACAAAAATGGCAGATAGGGATTCACCATCCAATTTTGAAAATCTTGAAGGCAGGCGGTTTTATTTTTTGGCGCTGTGAAATGCACTCCTTTCATCGTATTAACGAGATTCTCATCTTGGAAAAGTGTTTCGATTTGTTTGAGTGGGAAGCAATCGTTTTTGAAAGAATTGCCCATGAATTCATCAATGCTCGTAATAGCATTCTGTCTTTCACTCGCCTTGGTTCCCTTGTTTTGATAAGTGACCGCGATTTTTTGCAGGGGGCCCCGATATGATTTAAGCAAATCATTCATGAGCAGTCCCTGAAAGTTACATTGATTTTTACTTGTGAGTTGTAAATATTTCCAATCGGAGTAGAACAAAATTGATTTCATG
>JAHFAA010000127.1 GCA_023250775.1 Bdellovibrionales bacterium | reverse complement strand
TTCACAACGCATGTTTAACAATTTGTTTCCAGAATTAGATGAAGAAGAAGTTCCTGTGACTCATGTAACAAATGGAGTCCACATTCCTTCTTGGTTGGAACCAACATGGCAAAATCTCTTTTATGAAACGCTGGGAGATCAGTGGCCGAAAAAACTTAAAGATGCTGATTTTTGGATGCAGTTGGAAAAGGTTCCTTTAGAACGCTTTGCTGAAAAGAAACTTATTTTGAAGCGGCGACTTGTGACGTGGATTAAAAAACGTCTTCTCACGCAAATCGATCGCGGTGCTGAAAGAGCAGATTATGCTGAGATTCTTGCGCGCCTCGACGAACGGACCCTGATTATCACCCATGCAAAAAGAATGGCCCCCTATAAACGAGCGGATATTCTTTTTCAGGAACCTGAGCGACTGGCGGAAATTATTCGAAAAAGTCCTGTTCCCATCCTTTTCATTTATGCTGGAAAAGCGCATCCATCAGATGGCATGGGTCAAGAGGTACTGGCGCGCCTCTCTAAATGGAGTCATGATCCACGCTTCAGGGGTTCAGTCCTTGTCCTCGAAGACTATGATCTATCCTATGCACGACGTTTGTTGAGTGGTTCTGATCTTTGGTTAAATACACCTTTGCGTCCACTCGAGGCCTCGGGCACTTCAGGAATGAAGGCCGCCATCAATGGTACCATGCATTTTAGTGTCGCCGATGGCTGGTGGCCAGAGGCCTATAACGGCAGCAATGGTTGGATGATTGGTGATGGTTCAGAGCTATGGGATAAATCGCTTCAGGATAGTTATGATTGTGCGCGAATTTTTGCCTTGCTTGAAAATGAAATTTTGAGAGATTTTGTTCCGCCAGCAGGCCAGACATTTTCACCTGCCTGGGTGAAGCGTATTCGTGAATCGATTTATACAATTTTGCCGATAGTATCCTCTGAGAGAATGCTTACCGATTATCAAGAACGCTTATACGCGCCGGCCTTGAAGGCCGCGAATGATCTTAAAAGTAATGATTTTATTGAATTGAAAAATCTTACGAACTTTAAAATGACTCTTATTGAGCATTGGCATGAACTGGTCTTTGAAGATGTGGATGCAAAAGGCCTTGATAGTGATAACATTCCACGGTCGCAGGCAGCTGAAGTTGTCGTTGAATTAAGTCATCCAGGTCTTACTTCTGAACATGTTTGTGTGCAGGCCATTCTCACGCATAGTTTAGGTTCGTTCAAGACTGTCGAGCGTGAAGTCATTGCCTGTGAGTATATCTCTTCTCCTACGACTGCTCGAAGCAGGTGGCGTTTGAGTTTGAAAAATCACAATCCCGGAGACTTTGCTCTGGCCTTCCGTGCAATCGCCCGTCAGTATCGTGGTTTTGATGACGCCGGTTTTGAACTTAAGCTCGTGAAATGGATGTAGTTAGCGCAAGAGCTTTGGGATAATGGTGCGGAGGGAGTTGCGTTCTTCCGTGGACAATTTGCTCAGAAATTCGTTTTCGACTTGATGATGAATTTTGTCAATTTTGCTTAGAAACTCGATGCCTTTCACTGTGACTTGAATATTTTTTGCCCGGCGATCCTTTTTATCTGCGGTTCTTGTCACTAATTTCTTTTTTTCCAGGCCATCAATCAACTTCACCATGGTGGCCTTATCAATGCCTAACTCTTTTCCAAGTGTGTTCTGGCTGATTTCCCCGAGTTTTTTTAGAAGATAAAGGATGCCTCGTTGAGGGGCAATAACTCCGTGTTTCTTTGTGCCAGCGTCGATGCTGGCACGTAAGCGAATTGCGGATTTATAAAAACAATAACAAAAAAAATTAGTTAGTTCGGGATGAACTTTATCGCCAGTTGAGCAGATATTTTTTTTAGTTGCCAAAATAATTCCTCGTGATTGATTTCTAGCACAAATAGTTTGTGCTGCAAACTATTTGTTGATATAAGTCAATTCACCGGAGTTCATTAATGAAAGCTATACTTTTTATTATCCTTGCTGGTTTAATAAGTGGCCCGCTTTATGCCGACGACCTAAATCTCAACCAGGCCTTGAATGAGGCCTTGGGCGAGTCGCCTAAAATCCAAAAATCAAAGTCGCAAAGTGAAGAGGCAGCGTGGAAGAGGATAGAATCCTATTCCGGTTTTTTGCCTTCTGTGAGTGCCAATGCCACCCATTTGACCGAAACGAAATACATGCTAACTAACATAACGCTTGGGAATTCTCCTACGGCCACTGTCGTTCCTCAAATTATCCCGGCCTCTATTATTTCTTTGGGTGCCCAACTCCCACTTTTTGATGGTTTCGCCAGTACCAATCGCTATCGATCGGCCAAGGCGATGGAGCACGCAGCCGAAAATGACTATGAATGGTCAAAGTTTCAAACCGAGAGTGCCGTCACGTTGCAGTTTTTCAAAACTTTGGGAGCTGGTCTATATAAGGATGTGGCCGAGCAAAACCTAAAGACGCTTGAAGATCATTTAAAAGATGTGCAACTTTTTAAACGGGCCGGAATGTCGACCAACTATGACGTGCTTCGAGTTGAAGTCCAGGTTAATGAGGCCAAAATGGAAGTGATGAATGCCACTGATAATGTGGAAATCGCCAAAGAAGGTCTAAGCGAAATGATAGGACGCGATAGTGAGCGCAGAGCAATAGTAGGTCAACTGCCTGTGCTTACTTCTAAAATCATCGAATCAAGTGACAATGAAAATATCGATCAAAGGAATGATATTCGGGCGTTGCAGGAAAAAGTTCTGGCGTTTGATTATCTGAAATCATCTTCCGTGAGTAATGCGTGGGTTCCGAAGCTCTCGTTTTTTGGGCAATATCAATATTACAACAATCTCAACACAAGTTTCACCGATTCTGATTATTATCGAAGTGCCTATCAAATCGGCTTTGCCCTCACCTGGAATATTTTTGACGGCATGGCCTCGATTGCCAAATCAGGCCAAAGCGGAGAGCAGTATTATCAGGCACAGCGCACTTTAAAAGAGGCCACTCTTAAGATGAAAAAGGAAAAAGAAATTTGGCGAAGAAAATTTCTTTATTTTTGTTCTGTCTATGTGACCAAAGGCGAAGATGTTTCGAAGGCCTCTGAAAGCGTCCGGCTTGCAAAAGAAGGCCGCAAAGTCGGAGCAAGAACCAATACAGACCTTCTCGATGCCGAGACGGATTTGTTTCGTGCCAGAGCGGGTGTTGTTGCTGCCCAAATTGGGGCGATTGAGGCCTTGATTAATTATGAACTTAGCATTGGAAAAAAACTTTACGATTTTACAACTAGATAGAGGAAAATATGAACAAGAAAAAAATCTTAAGTATCATCGGGACGATTGCCGCCATTATCGCGAGTTACTTTGCCTATGAATATATTATGTATGAGTCTACGGATAATGCTCAGATTGTTGGCCATACCGTCATGCTGGCGCCAAAAGTCGCTGGATACATTGTCCAGGTAAACGTGGTGGAAGGCCAGAAAGTTGCCAAGGATGATGTTATCGCGGAAATTGATTCACGCGATTATGTAAACACCCTAACACAGATAAAAGGCGAATTAACTTCCGTCCAGGCCAAGATGCGTGATGCCGAAAAAAACTATCGACGTTTGATCGAACTTTATCAGAAGGGGGCGGTCTCGCAGCAGCAGTATGATACCACCTCATCAGCATACTCTGAAGTTAAGGCCAAATACGATGCTGTCGCCGCGCAGGTGGCCCAAGCGGAATTAAATTTAGCAAATACAAAAATGCGTGCGCCTATGGATGGCTTTATTGCCAAAAGGGCGGTTGAAAATGGGCAATTTGCTTCTGTTGGCGTTCCTCTGTTTGGATTTGTTGGGGCGACAGAAAGATGGGTTATCGCTAACTTTAAAGAAACACAGATTGATAAAATCAGAATTGGAAGTCTTGTCGATATTGATGTTGATGCCGTCTCAGGCAAGAGTTTTTCCGGTAAAGTTGAAAGTGTGAGTGCTGCAACTGGTGCAACTTTTACTTTGCTTCCTCCTGACAATGCGACCGGCAATTTTACCAAAGTTGTTCAAAGAGTTCCGGTCAAAATTAAGATTGAAAATTTAACAGAAGCAGATATTGTTTTGCTCCGAGCAGGACTCTCGGCCAACGTTAAGGTCCATAAACACTAATGGCAAAGAATCAATCTGGTCTTATTATTTTTGTTGCGGTCCTGGCATCTCTGCTAGAGATTATTGACACGTCAATAGTAAATGTCGCTCTACCAACGATGATGGGTAGCTTGGGCGCAACTCTCGAAGATATCAGCGTCATCATTACGGGATATGCCATTGCCAATGCCGTGATCTTGCCACTGTCGGCTTGGCTTGGTGATCGCTTTGGGCGAAGGCGCTATTATTTAGGTTGTATCATTTTATTTACCGCGACTTCTGTCGCCTGTGGTCTGGCACCGAATTTATTTTCTCTTACTATTTGCCGAATTCTGCAAGGCCTCGCTGGTGGAGCATTACTGCCCACTTCGCAAACCTTAATTTATGAACAGTTTCCAAAAGAGAAGGCCGGGATTGCCGGTGCCATCTTCGGCATGAGCGTTATGATCGGCCCGACTCTTGGCCCTGTTCTCGGTGGATATTTGACCGATCAATTCGGCTGGCGCTCGATTTTTAATATCAATCTTCCTCTGGGTATTCTTGCCTTATTCATTGGTATTACCTGTATTTTTGATCGTCATGAAGACGGAGTTGTGGTTGAAAGGTCGAAAGACAAAGGTTTTGATGCGATTGGTTTGTCCTTATTGGTTCTGGGCATCGGATGTCTGCAATTCGTTTTGGAGCGGGGAGAGGCCGATGATTGGTTTTCTTCCACCGCCATCATCATTAATTCCATTCTTGCTGCCGTCTGTATTCCAAGCTTTATTTTCTGGGAATTGAAAGTCTCAAACCCCGTTATCAATGTTCGTTTGTTCAAAGAGCGTATAGTTTTTTGTGGCATTTCTTTGATGGGGCTTCTCGGATTCTTTCTTTATGGTTTGGTTTTGATGCTGCCGATTTTCGTCGGTCGGTCCTTGCATTATACAGCGACACAAACAGGGGCCCTTTTTATTCCGGGTTCTCTTCTGACAGCGGCTGTCATGCCCTTTGTCGGAAAGAGTATGGCCAAAGGAGTTAATCCGAAAATTCTCATTTTCATTGGCCTTGCAAGTGTAGAGGTGTGCATGTACATGCTGACACTTTTTTCACCGCAAACTTCCAAGACAGAAATCCTCATGATGTTGTTTGTGAGAGGTTTTGCCATGGCCTTCCTATTTGTCCCAATCAATTCAGGAATCTTGAGCCAATTCAAAGGCAAAAGCATGGGCCAAGTTTCGGGACTGTTGAATCTATTTAGACAGATCGGAGGGAGCATCGGCGTCGCTACCGTTGCCACGCTCTTGAGCGTTAGAGGGCAACAAAACTATTTAGATATTGTCTCCAACATTTCCTTGTTGAATCGAAGTACCCAGAGCATGTTTTATCAAACTGTTGCAGGGATGAGTGGAAAAATGGCAAGCATGGTGGGAATGGCCGTTCCTTATAAAGCGGCGTTACAAGGACTTTTGTATAGAGTTCAGGCGCAGGTTTTTATGATGAGCTTCATTCAATTGATTTGGATCATGATGTTTGTTTTTGCTCTTGCTTTTATTCCCTGGGCCTTGATTCATTTCAAATCTAGGCCAACCGGTCCCATTGACTCGCACTAATGACTAATGACTAGTGAATTGGGCAACCGGCATCGCGAAATTTTTGAATTAATTCAGGTCGCAGCTGAGTGGGGGCCGGTCCGCCTTTTTTGAAATCTAAAAAAAGATTCTCAGGTAAAAGTGATGAACCTTTGGTCATGGAATAATCTCTTCCCATCAGAAGCGGGAGTGTTCCTTCCCTAAGCATCTTTTCTGTGGCGGACTGAAATTGCGCAGACGAGATAACTTGATTATTAAAGGCTCCACTTGTGTAGTGGTAATTGCACACCAGTCCTGTGTCTGCCTGAGCAATCTCCTTATAAAATTGCACTTGGGAAGCGTAGGCACGACACTCATCAACGATTCCTGCCTGATCTCGTTCCTTTTTTATGAGATCCAGTTTGGTTTGCTCGGCTTGAAAGCATGTTTTGCATTGGGGAGTGATCTCATTATTGGGGCAACACTCGGCCTGTTTCCTTCTGACGATTTCTTCTTGATCAAGATATTGACCTCTCAAAAAAGTGTCAGCTTTTACATTACAGCTATGCTTCATCTCGTGCACCAGAACGTGGAGCGTTTCGATCGGATCACTGTCAGGGTTGAAAATTATGCGTTTGATATAACGTCGCTTGCCATCGTTCGGAGGAGCAAAATATCTCCGCTCCTGAATGCTGGGGAGGTTATTGGGCATGCTCGCATCACGCGCGACAAACATCGCGGTGATACCACCGGGAACTCCGGTTGGTGGACTGACAAACTCCTCTCCGACGAAAGGATCTTCACGAACGCTTTCCCAGCAAGCAATGGCCTTTCTGCCCTCGGGGGTAAGTTTGAGAGTGTCCATCATGCTCGCCAAATATTGCGTGCGATATTCTGTAGGATTTTTTGCCTTGGCGGCGGCGGCCTTTTGACTTGTTTTGCCGAAACGATCGAGCAGGTCATGAAGACGATTCGTGAGAGGATTAGAGGTCACAGCTTGTGAAGTTGTTCTTTTCTCTGACGTCAAGGCAGCGGCCAGCTGATCAAGGGCCTCTTTGAGTTTTGCTTTTTCCTGTTGTTTTTTGGGATCACTATAAAAGACGTCATCATCAGGTTCAAGATTGCCTGGAAGATTTCTTAGAATACTCATAACATTTCGCGCCAGAGGTACAATTCGTACAGCACTTGGAGAACCCACAAATTGATGACAGGTTAAGGTAATCGTCTCAAACAACTCACTAAGATTTTCGAGCTTCTTCAGATCTTTATTATCCTGGCACATTTGTTGAATTCTAGGTTCGCTTGGAAACAGGGAGTTTGTATCGGCCAGGGCCGAAGAAGATACATATATAATGATGCTGAGTATGACGGCAAAGCGCATTATTCTATCCTAACAAGAGTTGATGTTTGGCGCCATGTGAGAAAAAAATAAATTTTATAAGTCATTAGAATATCGAAAGATCTCAAAATTTTTGCTGCAGTTTTAAACGCATAATCAGCCATTTGAACATAAAGAAAATCTAAACTTTTTGAAGCATTAGCCGACAAGAAAACATGGCTATTTGTATTTATGGCAGCTTGAGATTTGCTGGTGTGTGAAATTTTTTAGCTTGAAGCAAAACTATGAGTAGAGACAGGAAAAAGAAAAAGAGTGGTGAGGATGGTCGTGTCTGGGCGTCTTATGCAGACATCTACACCAGTATGGCGATTATTTTTCTTACGATGTTTGTTTTTGCCATGCTTAAAGTTGGTGTGTCGACCATTGAACGTATTACCGAAAAAAAGGCGCACGAAAAGGAATTGCAAGGCATTCTCTCAGAAGAGGCCAAGAAAAAAAATGAGCAGAAGGTTGAAAAAATCGATCAGTCGATCAAGAAAGTTGGAGAGTATAAAGACGTCATCAATCAAAAGGTGATTGAGCTGAATCAGTTAGTCAAAGATTTGGAACAAAATAAAGATGTCATGAAAGAGTTGGCCGCTGATCAGGCGGATCAAGAGGCCATGCTAGAAAAAGTCAGCAAGGCCTTGGAGCAAAAGAAACAAGAATTGGCCATGCAAGCTCAGAAAAATGAGCGCACGCAAGAAGAATTAAAAACCAGCAAGGTTTCTGAGGCAAAAAATAGCGAGAAAATCCAGCAACTGGCGAGCGATGTTCAGGCCAAACAACAGGAGTTGCAAAAAATAGAGAGCGTCCTTAAAGATGAGGAAAATAAAAAGCTTGAACTGAGCAAAGCACTTCAAGAGTATCAGGAAAAAATAAAGGTCACTCAAAGCGAGACGGCCAAAGTGAAAGAAGAGAAGGCCAATGCCGAGAAAACCTTGGCGCAGAAAAATAATGAGATTCAAGATTACAAAGCGAAAATGGAGCAGATGAATGCTCAGGAAAGTGACCTGAGACAGAAAATGGATCAGGCGGAAGTGGATACTCAGGCCTTGCAAAAAGAACTTACGCAGATCAAAACGCAAGAAAATCAGGCCAAGAATGAGACACAGGACGTGCGGAAAAATCTCGCCCAAGTAAGACAAGAATTGGCCAAGACAATTTCTAAAAAGCAAAGTAGCGAAGAGGAATTTAAAAAGGCCGTTCAAGCAAAAGAAGAAGAGATCAAAGGAGAGCGCGCACGCGTTTCTTCTCTGCAGGGGAAAGTGCAAGAAGAGGTCAATGCCAAGAATTTGGTCGCGTCTCAGTTAGCTGAGGCGCAGAAAAATATTGAGGCCAAAGAGCAAGAGAAAGCGCGCGAAGTTGAAAATATGACCAAGCAGATTAGCGCGCTAAAATCTGACCTTGAGGCCAAAGAGCAGGCAAAAAATGTTGAAATTGGAAATATGCAAAAACAAATGGCGTCCTTGCAGTCAGAGCTTGCCGGGAAAAACGGGCAAAGCAAAGAGTTGGAAGGCAAATTGGTCAACGCTGACCAGGAAATGGCCAAGCTCAAAGGTGATCTGGAGCAGGCGATTTCCTCCAAACAAATTCTTAAATTTAAATTGGCCGGGGCAAAAAGCAAGATAGGCAAAATGGCCGGCGAGAGTGCCAACATCAAAAGTCAACTTGCCAGTACCCAAAATCAGTTGGGGCAGTCAGAAAATGAGAAACAAGGATTGATAAATCAGTTAAAAACTTCAGAAGGGGAAAGTGGAAATCTCAAAGGACAATTGGCCACGGCGCAAGGGCAGATCGGCCAACTGCAAGGCGAATTGGGTGGCATGAAGGATAAGATCGGGCAGCTGGAAGGTGATAAGAAAGGTCTTGCAGATCAATTGGGTATGGCCCAAGGCGAGGCTGGAACTTTAAAAGGTCAACTTGGTATGGCCCAAGGACAAATCGGAAAATTACAAGGTGAACTGGGCGGACTCAAAGATAAAATCGGCCTGCTCGAAGGCGACAAGAGTGGCCTTGCTGGAAAATTAAGTAAGTCTCTTGGCGAAATTGGAAATTTGAAAGGACAATTGGGCGAGGCCCAAGGAAAGATTGGAAAACTTCAAGGCGAGTTGGGTGGAATGAACGACAAAATTGGCCAACTCGAAGGTGAAAAAAGTGGCCTCACAGATAAGCTAGGCAAGGCCACAGGTGAGGCAGGAGCTTTAAGAGGACAACTCGGGCAGGCGCAGGGACAAATTGGAAAAATGCAAGGCGAGTTAGGCGGACTGAAAGACAAGATCGGCCAGCTCGAAGGTGAGAA
>JAHFAA010000126.1 GCA_023250775.1 Bdellovibrionales bacterium | reverse complement strand
TTTACCAGTATCCAAGGACGTTTTCACATTCCTCACATTACCATGGCCAGTCGCTCGAAAGATGGCGAGATTATCGCACAGGTTCTGGAACGTTTTCACTATATGCCCGCTCGAGGCAGTTCTAGCAGAGGCGGAAAAGAGGCCATGAAAGAAATGATTGTTCTTCTGCGCAATCCCTCGCTTAAACTCAGCGCCGCCCTCACGGTTGATGGGCCACGTGGGCCGGCATTTGAAGTCAAAGGCGGGATTATTCAAATCGCCAAACAAACTTCCACCCCCATTCTCCCCTTCGCCGGGATTGCCACCCGTGCATGGAAATTGCGAAGCTGGGACGGCTTTTTGATTCCCAAGCCCTTCAGCACGGTTCATCTTTTCACCGGCAACCCTATTCAAGTTCCTTCTGACACGACGGAAGAACAATTTGAAAAATTTCAAATGTTGGTTAAAAATGAATTGAATGCGTTAGAACAACAAGCTCAACACTTAGGACTAGTTTTATGAATCGTTTTATTTTTGTCTTGATCCTGCTTACCTTCGTAGGTTGTAACGAGCAAAAGGCCCGCCATAAAGGTTTTCTCCAGGCCGGCCTATTTCCTTGCGATGACACCAGCAACTCCTGTCGATCCAGCTTTAATACCTCGAATGACAAATGGTCGGTTGAGCCAATCAAATATACGGAACCTGCGGATGTGGCGAAAGAAAAACTCACCAAGATTATTCTGAAGTATCCGAATGCTCGAATTCTGACACTCGGGCCAACCTATCTCACTGTTGAGTTTAAAACTTCGTACAAAGTTTTTGACCTCTATGACGATGCTGAATTCCTGATGATGCCAGAACGCCAAGAAATCCATGTGAGAATTGAGTCACGTTCAAAACTCCCAGACTTTGGGAGAATTGGCCGACTTATAGAAGAAATTCGATTTAAATATTTTCAAAATGACGTCAATTAAAGTTCGCGGTAAGTAAGCGGATCGAGATATCTGTCTTTGTTTTTTACATAACCCTTGTAGTGATTATTATATTGGGACGCCTCGTCGGGTGTCAGCTCTCTTTGCAATTTTGCAGGCGCGCCCATAATTAAGGATTTCGGCGGATATTTTTTTCCAGGTGGGACGACAGACCCGGCCGCAACAACACTTCCTTCACCTATAACAGCGCCATCCAAGACAATCGCGCCCATCCCAATCAAGCAATGATCTTCAATGGTGCATCCATGAAGAACCACGTGATGCCCGAGAGTGACATTTTTTCCAATAATCAAGGCGTTCCATTGTGTGTTGTGTAACATTGTGAGATCTTGCACATTGGTGTTGTCACCAATGTGAATCTCATTTTCATCACCGCGCACGACACAGTTGAACCAGATATTAACATTTTCGCCCAAGAAAACTTTTCCGATGACGTGTGCACCAGGAGCGATAAAACATGTCGAAGGAATTTTGGGTTGTATTTTATCAAATTCATAAAGTGGCATGGGCGATCCTTTAGCGACAAGCTTGATGGAAGGAATCAAGAAGTTGCTCAACTGAATTCACAACGTGAAAGAGCTTGGCATGTTCGGCGCGCATAAATCCGTATTTAACCATATTTTCTAATTGTGCAATCATGGGAGAAAAATATCCTGTACCATCAACTTCCACGTTTAAAATATAAATAGGTTTGTGATGATGTCGCAACTGTGCCCAGGTCAAAATCTCGAACCATTCATCCATGGTTCCGGGACCACCAGGCAAAGCAACAAAGCCGTGGGATAGATCGTAGAGTTTTTGCTTGCGTTCATGCATGCTCTGGACGACATAAAACTTTGATAAATTTTGATGCGCGACCTCAAGATTGATCAAAGCTTGAGGCATCACCCCAATCGCCTGTCCACCTTGAGCAAGCACGGCGTCGGCAACCACTCCCATTAAACCGACGTGAGCGCCTCCATAGACAAGACCAATCTTTTTCTTAGCCATTTGTTCACCAAGTTCCTGTGCAACCTGACGAAAGGTGGAATGGAGTCCTGCTGAAGAGCCACAAAATACACAGAGAAAAGAAGAAGGTGTTTGCATTTTAAGGAACCATTTTGGGTGCAAAAATAATTTCGAGCTGTTGATCGGGAGTGGGTTTAATGACCACTTGCCGTTCTTCGCCCAACCTAACAATTATATCGGAGGGCGAAATTCGCTGACGAGCGACTCCTGCCCTCAGCGAATACTGTCCTTCTATTCTTAGAAGATCTGACGGGCCATAAACCTGAGGATTGGGCTCATGATTAACTCGCACAAAGAGTGTCGGTCCATCGGCCATATCAAGTCGCGCCCATTCGTCCGAGATTAGGATTTCACTGGAGTGCAATTCACTGACAAGAACTAATTTTTCATCGATGCCGCGTTTATTAATCATCGAAACATTAAGTTGAATTCCTGCAAGAACCAGCGTTGGAACAAAAAGGAAAAATATGAAAAATAAAAGGCACTTCATTATGAGCAATAGTTTATGTCGAAATTCAAGACAAGGGAAGAACGCCCTTAAAAACCGCGCGAGTCGGGCCACAGAGCCATGGAATCTCACCTTTAAAAAAGACTGTGAGAGGGCCGCCCTTCGTTACAAGATCAATGACATCCACTTTTTTAAAGTGCATGCGATAAAAGCACGCTGCGGCAACTGCACCGGTGCCACAGGAATAGGTTTCGTCTTCAACACCACGTTCAAAGGTACGAATATGAATTTTCTCAGATTCAACGGCGATGAAGTTGACGTTGGTTCCTCGAATAAAAAGTGGCGAGTGACGAACAGGAAGTGCGGCCTTTACAAGATCCAACTTTTGCAATTCGTCGGAACTTGATAATGCAAAAACGACATGGGGCACTCCGGTATTCAAAAAAAGTTGCGGCCCTTGATGACCAAATGATTTGAGGTCAATGGAATCTACTGAATGGGCGGGAGGAAAGGCCACGGCCGGCCATGCTTTTTCAGGGCCCTGATTGAGTTTGACTTGGTAAGTGACTTCGGAAGACAAAAACGTCATGGTCTTTTTGCCACGATTGAGTTTTAAAGTTGCCGCAAAATGCGCCAGAGCGCGAGAGCCATTGCCACACATTTCGACTCTTGCTCCATCAGCGTTTAGATAGATCATTTCAAAATTGAACTTGGGTTTTTTGTGCAAAAACAGAACACCATCTGCACCTATCCCAAAACGTCTATGACAGACCCTGGCCCAGAATGATCGATCATTTTGGCGGGCCTTACTAATAACGCCTTTTCGATTGTCTATGACGATAAAATCGTTGCCGGTGCTTTCGTATTTAACAAATGGGACCGCAGGCATGGGATTCCTCTATTTTTAGGTCTTACGTGCTGCAATGAATTGATTTTTGATTGCAAAATTTTCTTTGTAAAGTTATAAAAGCGCGTTAAGCGATTTCAATATGGGCCTATAGCTCAGTTGGTTAGAGCTCCCGGCTCATAACCGGGTGGTCCAAGGTTCAAGTCCTTGTGGGCCTACCATAAATTAAAAAGCCCCTGTCTTCAGGGGCTTTTTTTTGGCATAAAGAATTTTCTCATTCATTAAGCGTAAGTCATCTTCCAGTGAGAGTCATTGGACTCTTGCATTTTGAGCTTCTTAAACGCTGGTGCATTTTCAGTCGGGGACTTAATTTTCATGAGGAGGAGAGGATATTGAGCTGAATAATTAAAAAATCGGTTATTGGCCAATTCTTTTTTGGGAAAAATATTTAAGAGCTGGGGAGAAATTTCCACGCTGACGCTTGATTCGTTGCCCTTATCTTCAGAAATTGAATATTCAAGATCGAGACCATATTCCTTTTGCTTGTGCACAAAGTGTTTCAAGACATTCAAAGGTGTTGAGAGACGTGAGTAATCTTCAAACATGAGTCCATGATTCACCTGAGAAGCGAAATCTAAGTCTTTGGCAAAATCAATTTTGGAGGAATATCTCTGAATGAAGTCGGCAAAGTCTTTCACGATCAAACTTGGAATTGGAAAATTCAAAATATCGAAAATTTCTCGAGGAATTTTGGTGTCGTCCAAAAATTCATTCCACTGTTTTTCTAAATTGCTTTCGAGCATATCAATCAGCGGACGAATTTTGCGTGAAGTGATCAGAGCGTCGCTCAAATATTTTCGAGGAATTTTAAATCCTGTGCCCTTATAAAAAGTTTTTCCAATCTTATTGAGTTGAGGGATGGTCTCAATTTCCGCTGTCCCATAATAAAAGCAATAAGGATCCTTCACTTTGAAAGCACGGGTCAGTTCCATCCATAAACGCAAATCTGGAGCTAAAATTCCACTTTCAATTTTAGACA
Source organism: Bdellovibrionales bacterium (assembly GCA_023250775.1). GTDB lineage: Bacteria > Bdellovibrionota > Bacteriovoracia > Bacteriovoracales > Bacteriovoracaceae > GWA2-49-15. The sequence continues at coordinate 5,029 of JAHFAA010000126.1, read as the reverse complement.
CGTTCGACTGGGAAACTTGAAACTCTTTCGCCAACTCCATCTGACCATAACCATGAAATTTTCTAATGGCGTGAACGACACGGCCGGCCTTAAGACGTAGTGCTGGTTCATTTTCATTCATATTCATCACTCCAACTTCTAACTTCTTGAGTAGTGTAATGGATAATATAATATACCATCAAGCAATTTGTAGAATGTCATCTTCTTGTCAAACATAATGCGTGTTATCGAATTTTACTTATTCTTCTTAGAGATATCTTTAGTCTGTCTCAGCTTTGTCTCGAATAGAATTCTTTGAAGAATAGGTCATCCTCTGAAGATGGTGCTGAATCAGCGAATAGCTCTATCCGGTTCCGAGTTCCCCGAGACTCCTTTGGCTGAATTTTCTGTGGCATTCGTTTGATTTTGAGCAAAAACCCTCTGACACATACTTTGAAGACGGTCTAAATCATTTTTATAGTTTCTGTCTCCTGGCCCTGAACCGTGAGAAATCTTTGACAGATCTGTCCCGCCCGATGCACCTCCATTCTGGGCGACATACTGCTTGGCCTTTTTAATTTCAGCATCCACCTCTGCTACAATATTTTTATGAATTCGACCTGCTTCTGGCCCGCCCCAGGCATTCACCATTTTATCTCGATATTGACCTACTTTTTCTGGGCCAAAGGCCTTGGCACTATAGCTCAAGAGGGCCGCAAGAAGATTGAAGTCATTCTTTACACTGCCAGGAGGAGAAAATTTATACTCACCGCTGATCTGAGCACGCAACTTATTAAGGCCGGAAGGATCCCCTAGGACGCTGACCACCGCTACAGGATTTACATCAATATCACTTTTAAGAATTTTACCAAGTGCAGTGGCTGAAAGTAGAGCACTCTGAATTTCTCCCCACATATAGGTGCAACAAACTTCAGCACTATCTCCGGTAAAAACCATGTTCGATTCATCATTAAATTGGCCCTTGCATACTGATCCAACGGCAGGCGGAGGAGGTGTCACTTGGAAAGCGGTTGCACCTTTTCCATCTGGCAATGGACTATTTCGTGCGGGGATATTTTTATCCTTGGTATCTGAATCTGACTTAGAGGTTTTCGTCGTCCTTACGTTTGCAGTTCCGATCTTTTTTAAACGACCTTGATACATACTTTCCAACGCGCTATTGCCTGACGGAGTTGCACTACCGGACATTGTGGCAGACGTCGTAGGCGAGTTGGTATAGTGGGCCCTCCTCGTTACAGCATTTCCCTGAACAGTCGCATCTGATCGCCCATCTATGCTGATTCGTGTGCCTGATGATCTCGTGTCACCTTTATCTCTCGTGTCACCTTTATCTCTCGTGTCACCTCTATCTGATGAGGAAGATGAAGTCGCAGATGGAATCACTCTGCCGGGCGAAGCAGCACCAGAATAGGCGGAGGCGGTTCCAGCTCCATAACCAGGGGCCTTACCGCCTGGACTCGCACCAAACCCCGCAGGAGCAGCGGCATTATTGCCTCCAACTTGTTGCTGATTGCACATCGAAAGATAGGCGGAGTAAGCAGCAGGTTGGGAGAAATCACTTGCGCTGAGCTTCTGTGAATTACACGTCATCATAAGCTGGGTGGCCGACATAGAATCACCCCTCTTGGGAATAATCGTGGGTGATTGACGATTGGCACTGCCCGACCATGCCGAATTAATAATCACGACAACAAATACTAAAAGAATCCACTTTGACTTCAAAATGCACACTCCCATTCTTATAGTTCTCACCCAATCATTATAGGCCAAACTTTTGTAGCGCCTTACCTTTGTCGGGTAGGAAAAAAATTCATTTTGTAAGGACTTGAAACTTCATGAGATCATTGAAGCACACCGTGCAAGAAAATCAGGCAGTGCCGAACATGATTAAGATAACAATTTTGCTCCTCAGTGTTTCGCTCTTTTCACTGGTACAAGCTACTGAGGACGCCTCTTTTGTCGGATCATTTCGCTTTGTTAAAGGCCAGGTCACTCTTGAAGCGACAAAAGATAAATCAACTCAAAATGCTGTCAAAGAGATGCTGTTCAATGAAGGAGATAAAATTGTCACCAAAGAAAACTCATTCGCAGTCCTGAGTTTGCAAGATGGAAGTACCATCAAAATGGATGCAAACACAGAACTGAATGTCATTTCTCTCATCGGCAAAAAAAAGGAAGAGTACTTTGGTGTCTCACGCATAATGCTTAGTATTGGCGGAATCATGGTCGATGTCGTAAAAAAATTCAACGGACCTCCATCGGTAGAAATCGACACGAAGAAGAAATTGGGTTTTGGAGTACGTGGCACAAAATTCTACACGTTCATTGAACAAGATTCTGAGGACGCATGGACTGTGGTTTATGAAGGCACCGTGCAGGCGTTTGATTTTGCCCACGATGACAGCGAAATGATCTCCGCCGGGAAATCGCTTGTTGCCGTGGAGGGTGAACGACTGACTCTTCCACAAGAATATATTTGGTCAAAGAAAGTGTTGTGGAATAATGACCCTGACAAAGGTGAGTTGGATTCTCGCATAGTACCTACAACAGCTGAACGACAAGCTGAACTGGCACAAGTGCTAAAAAAAATCTTAGATCGCAAAAAAAAGCCGTTTATTAACACGGAAAACAATCCTCGCAGAATGAAAGATCGGGAAATTCGCACGATGAGAATAGAAGCGAAAGAAGAAGAAAACGATAGCAACGATGCTACAGCTTCAGTCACAACAGAGGCTGCGGTCCATCACAGCAAAAGCTCCACAGGTAAAGTAAGCAGAAAAGTCCAAGAGATTCTTGCAAGCATAACTCAAAATGATCCCTCTTCCCCTAAACCAATTGCAATCACAGAGAGAGATGGCAATGGTCCCCTCAAGGCAACCTGTGATCAGGTGGCAGATAGCGGTTTTCCCTGCCTTGTGCGTGAACATGATTGTCTGTCTGGCGAGATCTCGGCCGCTATTTATTATACCGCAGATAAGGTCTTCCACGTTTGTGTCAAAATTATTAACGGTATTTTTCTCTAATTTTCTTTCATCATATAGCATTTACAGGGTTTCTCCCCCTCAATAGATATTAATCCGAGACGATGTTAACTTAGTCCGTTTTTGGAATTTGGGAGGGGTTATGAAACTACATCAATCACTAAATTTTTTTAGCTTGGTTATCCTTGGCTGCTTATCTGCCTGTAATCCACAAGGTCATCAGGCACCCTTGTCTATTAGGAGTGGGAATTTAATTGGCGGATCGGTTGCCGATCCTAAAGATTATCCTGCCACGATTCGCTTAATCAGTGGTTGCACTGCTGCTAAGGTGGCCCCAAAACTTATTTTGACCGCTGCTCATTGTGTCGTTGATCTGCACACCGGCGATATTCGCGCCAATTATCAAACAGATTCTAAGATAGGTATTCAGTACGGGTCAAAAACCTACACGGATTTCGTGGTAGAAACTTTGCCACATGAAAGTTTTGTGAACGCCGTCAAAGCCGCCAATGCTGCGGGAAATTCCCCTAACAACGTATCCAAAGACTCGTACGATGTGGCCTTTATTGTTGTGAGAGAAAACCTGACGGATATTGGTGAAGCTGAAATTGATCTCAATAAAGTTTTGGTTACAGACCCTTTGATCGTAGGGGGATATGGATGCGAAGACCACTTAGGCGGAACTACCCCCTCACCCCGTCACTACAAGGCGGGCGAAACCTATGCGGTAGATATCGATGCGCTCGCGGGTGCCCGTGGAAATTACTCGAGCAGAAGCGTGCAACAGAGTATCTTCCAACACAATATTTTGACGGCCGCTCAAAAATTTGATTCCGCAGTGCCTTCGATCTGCCCGGGAGATTCCGGTGGACCGGTCTATCGTGCCAATGATCATCTCGCCATTGTCGGGGTCAATTCGTATTACTCGTTTAATGACGAAAGTGGAATTTCAACCACCAATTGGCATACTCGACTTTCCAATCTGAAAACGTGGGTTCTGGATATCGTAGACGCCCGAGGCGAGTAGGGTCATAATATTGGAATGCATAGTCTTTGCTGGATTTTAGTTTTATTTTCTTGGCCACTTTTGGCCCAAACTCATTTCATGGTTCAAGATCAGGCCAAGCTTGAGCAAGAAAAATTGCAAGCAGTCGTTCAGGTACAACTTCTCGACAAGAAAGATGAAATCGCCAGCTATGCCGCGGGTTTTTTTGTCACCAAGACAGGATACTTGCTGACAAGCTTTCATGTTTTACAACCTTTTCTTCAAGACAAGAATCTCCGACTCAAAATTCTTCCCAGAAATTATACTCGTACCTTGGGCGATGTTGAAATTGTGGCCTGCCAAGATGATCGCAAAATTGATCTTTGCCTTTTAAAGGTCAACGATTACCAACCAGCGGCCTATCTGGTACCCGCCAAAATCACTTTCGCTCTCGGACATCAAGGCACCTTTATCGGTCATTGCGGCGGGCGAGATTTTCGTGTGGTAAAAGGAAAACTGAAGGCGGTGTATAAGGACATCTATGAGTTTGTGACAGCGATAAAAATTCTTGATGAGTATCATCCCGACCGAAATTTTAAAGTTGAGATGGTTCAGATGGATGTTGAACATTGTGGCGGAGATTCAGGTGGGCCGCTTTTTGGCGAGCAAGGCGAGTTGTGGGGAGTGACACAAGAATGGATCAACATTAATGGCTCGGCTGAAAAATTTTATCTTTTCATCTCTGCCAATGAAGTGGCCGATTACTTTGAGAAATACAAAAACAATCCCTCTGTCAAAGTGCCCAAGGATCGAATGTATATCGTAGACTTCAAGGCCAGATATGATGAGATGATGCAGCTGAAAAAGCAAGCGACTCTCCCAAAAGCAAAACCTTAATCTCCGCTAAAATTAGGCCGGAAAAATTTCCCCCGCTTGAGCTGCGGCTCTCCTCTCATTGATAATGATAATCAAAGTATAAAGATATTTTTTGAAGGAGCTTTGCATGAAACGCCTTTTGGTCTGTGTAATGATTGCGATGGTAGCTGTATCATGTGCTTCCTAT
>JAHFAA010000532.1:1085-2627 GCA_023250775.1 Bdellovibrionales bacterium | reverse complement strand
GTTGAAGATTTTTTTGTTTTAACCGTAACGTTCACGACTTATCTGACCAGGCCCGTTTCTGAAGGCACCTTACGCTCTGTTGGAAAGGTGGTTAACCAAAGCAAAACACAATTCATCGCAGAATCTATCCTGTACGATTCTCAGAATCGTGAGATCGGCAGGGCCAATGGTGTTTTCACTCGAAGTAAAATTGCCCTGACTCCCGAGATTGGTTACAAATAATTAGGAAAATAGCATGCATGACTCGCAAGTTTTTTTTCATGAGGAACAGCGATTTAGTAACATCGTTATGTGGTTACCACTAATCCTTGCTCTTCTCATCGTCACAGGCGCTTTTGGCTTCACGATGTTACAGCAAATACATGCTCTCGATGCCTGGAATCTTAAGGCCGCAACCTGTCCTCTTTTCAAAAATGCTCCTATGGCAAAACCTTCTGATAAAATGATCGTCGCTATGATTATTGGTGGCGCGGTACCTTTAATCATCGTCGTCGCTGTCGGTCTGTGGATGCGCTCTATAAAATTGGTGATCGAAGTTCGAACCGGAGGCATCTATGTCGATTTTAAAGGACTCTTCGTTTCTCGCCTTATCGCCTTCAAAGAGTTGCAAAAATGTGAATACAAAAAATATACCTATCTAAAATGGATTTGGGACTATGGCGGCTGGGGAACGAAAAGAGGATTTCGCGGTCAGACCTATAGCACTCGGGGATGTGAAGGGGCTGAACTCGCGTTCCAAAATGGAAAATATCTTTTACTGGGTTCACAGAAGGCCAAGCAACTGGCCTTCACCATAAACGAGCGACTCTCATGATTAAATTATTTTTTCTGGCCCTGCTTTTGTCGTGCACAAGCACTCTTCATCATCCTTCCCCCTCCCCTGCAACAGGCAGTCGCAAAGTTGCCACAGAGGACAAATGGGGCTTTTTAATTCTGTCGGACATTCATGTCTACACATCCACCAATAGCGGAAAGCGCAAAATTATTCCCGCCAATTTTCAACTTCTCCTGGATAAACTTGAGCCCTATGTCGACGAAAATAATATCAAATTTATTGTCCTTTTGGGCGATTGCACCAGTGGTAACAAGGACGACAAATACTCCTTAGCGACGGTTAAAAGCTGGTGGAACGAAATTCGCCAGGCCTTGACTCCGCTCATGCGCAAAGGTGTCAAATTTTTTCCCATTGCAGGAAACCACGACTACTACACCCAAAATCATCAAGATGGTTATAAGTATGCATGGTGTACCTTGGTTGGCGGAGCAAAGCAGTGCGGTGACATTCCTCAAGACTCTAACATTGTCCCTGATGAACAATTTAAACTCTCGATAAAAAAACCTGAATATTACAGTCTCTCTTATAAAAATTTGGATTTATTTTTTCTGCACGCTCCCACCTATGACATGAGTAAGGAGCAGGAAACCTGGCTTAAGCAAACCGCAGAAGCGAACAAGGACGATCACAAAATTAAATTGGCCTTAGGCCATGTTGCCCTCTATACAAGATTAGCGGCAAAACCCGTCGGAGATTTCGGTGACCAA
>JAHFAA010000532.1:0-1075 GCA_023250775.1 Bdellovibrionales bacterium | reverse complement strand
TTTGGCACTAACAAATTGAGGCAGACCATTGTCGGAACAAGTTCTGGCACTTATGTTTTTGTACCCAATATCCTTTATTATGATCGGGCCTGTAAAAAGCTCGACCCGTCCGGAAAAAAAATCTGCAAAATGGAACCAGATCAGTTTGAATTTTTAACCGACCCTCAAACTCGAAAGCAAATCCACGAGCAAATGTTCGTGCATATTGAGATCGAGGAGCAGGCCAATCGTTACACTGTAAGGCCTAAGGCCTTGAGTGATGGCGAAATTGTTCCCTTCTGATGAAAAATTCTAACCCCATTACCTATGACGTCATAATTATCGGTGCCGGAGCTGCCGGTCTCATGTGCGCTCTTCAGGCCGGAAGACGCGGTCGAAAAGTATTGGTGCTTGATCATGCAAAATCGATCGGCAGCAAAATTTTAGTTTCCGGTGGCGGGCGTTGTAACTTTACAAATCTAGGGGCAGGGCCAAGCAATTATCTTTCTGCAAACCCACATTTTTGTAAATCGGCGCTTTCACGCTTTCCCCCCGAAAGTTTTATTGAAATGATTCAGGCCCATCAAATTCCCTTTCATGAAAAAAAACTTGGTCAACTTTTTTGCGACCGTTCGGCCCACGACATTCTGAATATGCTTAAAGATGAGTGTGAGCAATCCCATGTTCACTTTGTCCTTGATTGCAAAATTCAACATCTTGACGAGCATTTCCAAATAACCACCAACAAAGGAATTTATAACTGTGATTCCCTTGTCATCGCCACCGGCGGACTTGCCTTTCCTCAGATTGGTGCCAGCGGCTTTGGTTATGAGATTGCGCGGCAATTTGGTCTTCAAATTATTGAAACGGCACCGGCACTCGACGGTTTTATTTTTTCTGAACCTGAGGTGAGTTTTTTTCGAACTCTTTCGGGAATTTCTGTCGATTGTACAATAACCTGCCAAAATTCAAAATTTCAAGACAGTCTTCTCTTCACTCACAAAGGCCTAAGTGGGCCCGCGGCGCTTCAGGCCTCTCTCTATTGGCGCCCTGGCAAAAGTCTCTCCATCAATTTGCTGCCCGAACTCAATTGTTT
>JAHFAA010000531.1 GCA_023250775.1 Bdellovibrionales bacterium | reverse complement strand
AGAGAACAACGGTAAAATCAGTGTCGAGTCGAGAAAGGCGCCAGACGTCACTGATATCCAGCCGTTGATCAAGTACAAATTGATTTGTAGACATGAGAGTTGTCCTTTAACGCAATTTTTGAATTGCTTCTAAATATTTCCCGGTTTGGCGAAACAGGTATGAGCCAGTAACCAAATTCTCGGCACCAGCTTCAAATAGTTGATGTGAATTTTTATCACTCACTCCACCATCAACCTGAATTTGATATTTGTAATTATGTTTTTTCTTCAGAGTTTTGAAATAGGCCATTCGATCCCAAGTGCTTTCGATAAATTTCTGTCCGGCAAAGCCAGGCTCAACTGACATGATAAGAAGTAAATCGATATTAGAAAGAAGATTGTGAGTAAAGACGGTTTCAGAAGTACTTGGGCGCAAGCTAAGGCCCACGGATTTGTAATCTTTTTTTGCACTAAGTACGAAATTTTCCGGCTGAGGAAGGGTCTCGATATGGAAGGTGATATTGTGAAGATTAAAATCACGAAGAGCTTTGACGTAAAAATCTGGATTTGAAACCATGAGGTGAGCATCAAGGGGATGCTTGGCAACTGTTTTAATCTGTTCGAGTAACGGCTGACCGAAGGTGAGATTTGGAACAAAATGACCATCCATAAGATCCAAATGATACCAGAGATCAGGAATCGTATTGAGTGTAGCTATCTCTTCGCCAAGCTTTAGAAAATTCCCTGCCAAAATACTTGGTGCAATAATCTTGCTCATTACCTTACCCCAGTGTGAGATTGTTCTGATTTCGAAAACCAGTGATATATTGAGATGCCGACATATCTTTTTTGCCTTCAGGGCAGATGCGCTCGATCTCAAGAGTGGCATCGCTACATCCGATACAAAGCCGTTGCTTGGAAATATCAACTTTTCCAGGAGAGAGACTGAAATCATGAATGATTTTGGCCTTGAGAATTTTCACCCGTTGTGAATTTATAAAGCAAAAAGTCGAAGGCCAAGGATTGAGAGCGCGAATTTTATTTAAAATAACCTGAGCGGACATGGTGTTAAAAAGAAGATGGCCAAGTGCTTTATCTAATGTAGGGGCAAAACTAACGCAAGATTCATCCTGCACGGTTGGTTTTGCGGTGCCGGCAGATAAGAGAGCAAGAAACTCGCGTAAGGACAAAGGTGCGAGAAATTTGAGGCGTGTATAGAGTTCAGAAAAAATTTCATCACTGCCGATCGCCACGTGACTTTGATAATAGACATCGCCAGCGTCCATTTTTTTAACCATTTTCTGAATGGAAACACCTGTTTCTGATTCACCATGGAGAATTGCATGGTGAATGGGTGAGGCACCACGAAATTTCGGAAGAAGTGAAGTATGGATATTAAAAGCACCAAGTCGTGGAATTTCTAAAAGTCTATTCGATAAAAATTGTGAAAAAGCGATGACGATAAAAAGATCGTACTTGTTTGATTCGAGTTGTTTAAGAAAATCTTCTTCTTTGTTGATGTTGGCAGTTTGAAAAAGAGGAATTTTATTATCGCGAGCAAACTGAGCAACCGGTTGCGGCCTTATCTCAAGCCCTCGACCAGCAGGTCGGTCTGGCGAACAAATAACCTGCTGAAGATCAATGTTGGGATGTTTCGAAAGCATTTCCAAAGTAGGGACTGAAAAGTCAGGAGTGCCAAAAAAAGCAGTTTTTAGAATTTTGTCATTCATAATGATACAAGATTTCTATCACATGCCGGGATATCAGTCTAGGCAGACACTGCAGCTTTGGGACTATGGCTTGCGTCGAAAAAGAGTATAAGTCTCTTGCAATTCACTCAGACTACGATGGGACAAGCCATCATAGATTTGAGCAATTCTAAGACCTCTTTTCCAGACATTCCACGAATCCTTGGCCTCAAAACTTGATCCTTGAGGAGCTTGGGACAAAGGGGCAATCAAATAATCATAATTGGTTTTTTGAAGCTCGCTGTCGGCAGCGGTGTTAGAGAGCGGCTCGATCTCGCGACCAAGGGCTTCGGAGAAAAAATAGGGTTTGCGATAGGCGACTCCTATTCGTACTTTGCTGTCTGTGCTGCCGAGGTGCTCTCTGACATTGATAGGTACGAGAGGTAAAGCAATCATTGGAACAATGTGATACCAAATTACAAGAAAAGTCAGTGTGTAGTGAGTAAGTCGGAAAGTTATGCTTGCATTAGATGAAAAAGAAATCACCAGGCTCGCAATAAAATAAAGAAGGGAAATAATCGAAAGTAAAATTGAAACTTGCGGTAACAAATGTTGAAAATAAAAGATCAATGCCACCACGACAATTCCCAGAAAGCTCAAGAAAACTGAGCATGAGTTGATTAATTTCGGAAACCAAGAATTTTTAAATTGAGAGATGGCCACATAAGAGATTACAAAAAAAGTAGCCGGCATGGCGTAGTGATGTGATCGTTGAGTTGGAATAAACCACACACTCCAAAAAATCGCAAAACAAATAAATAGAAATAAGTTTAAATCATTTTTAAAGAGTGCCTTGGATTTAAAATCCTGATAGAGAGTCATTAAAAAGGGAATAATGATTGGAAAGGAAAAAAGAATTAAACCTTGAACGAGAACTAATGGACTATAGCTGATAGTGGCC
>JAHFAA010000530.1 GCA_023250775.1 Bdellovibrionales bacterium | reverse complement strand
CAAAATCGAAACTTGTGGGGAATATTTTTGCCACATCATCACTCACAACTTCTCGAGGAGCTTGCGCGACGCTTATTTGCGGTTGAACAGGGCGTGTCTTCTTAGTAATTTTGGCCAGGGTGCCCTCTTGTGAAGGCAGCAAAATTTTCTGCCCTCTATGTATTGAAGAAGGATTCAGCAATCCATTGGCCTCAATCAGACGGTCAATGGGAATGTGATAAAAACGCGAGATGGTAAAGAGGCTGTCGCCGTGATCGACGATGTGAAAACTATCGTTGGAAAGCTGCTGGCGAGTTTCTTCGGGTTTATTTTGAAGCTTGGCCACAATTTCGGCGCGTGCTGAATACACATCCATCGGAAGTTTGATTCGATATTTTGCAGGAATACTATAGTTGTAGCGTGAGGCAGCTGGACGAATGGCACGATTGTAATAATGAAAAGTATCCTCATCGATCCCGGTCATCTCAATAATCGTATTTATGCGTAATGGTTTTGGCAGCTCAACTTCAAAAAACTGGATCGGTGCTTGCATTTCAAACTGGCCAAAATATTTTTGAGGTTCAGAAGCCAGCTCGTACACCGCGAGGAAACAGGCAAAGAAATTTTGTGAGGCAAATCCAAAGCGCCGGCCATTATAACTTTTTACCATGTACTCAACATCAGGACTTCCAATACTATTCATCGCTCTCACAACTCCATGGACTCCATGGTTGTAGGAGGTGATAGCAAGTGGCCAATTACCAGTTTCATTATAGTTGTTGAGCAAAAGTTTGGCGGCGGCGCGAGCGGTCCTTATGGGATCAAGCCGTTCGTCTAAAACATAATTAATTTTGAGTGCGAAGAGACGTCCGGTCGAGCGCATGAATTGCCAAATACCAGCGGCTCCAACTTTTGAATAGGCTTGATAGTTAAAAGAACTCTCGACGTGGGGAAGAAAGGCTAGCTCTGTCGGCACACCTTCTTCTTTAAAAATCTCTTTGATCTTATCTAAATATAAATAGGAACGCTGAAGGCCCTCGCGAAATCGTTCTGAAAGACCTTGCTGCCAACGCACCTGATGACCCATGTCACGTAACTCATCTGCAGGACGGCTTGCCACGCCTTGAATTAATTTAAAATCTTCTTCACTTATCCCCTCACGACCGTCTCTGGCGAATTTTACAAGCACCTCGCGAATGTGTTCTTTGCGCTCACGAACTTTTTTGAGCGCCTGTCGATGAGTCAAACCATCGATCGAAATTTTTTCATAGATCACACTCAGGTCATCTGGGTCATGGAGAATTCCCTCAGTCGCGGAAATTTCAGAATAAATCTTCTTCCAAAAATCGACTCTCTGTCGAAACTCTTGAGATTTGGGTTTTAACCATGAGTCTTCGGCAAATCCGCTCAGGATAAAACAACATTGCATCATCACTACAAGGAGAATTTTTGTTTGGTTACGCATGTTTTGAATTTTAATTCCTATTCGGCAATCCATCATCGGAAGCGTTATAATCATCCCACACATTGTTGAGTCCCTTCAAGGAATCTCGCCAATTGTGGCCGGGATTTTCCTTTCGGGCAGGTGGCCGAGCACTCGTATCAACAGTTGGGGAATCGACGGAGGCCGGCTGACGTCCTCTCGATTCATTAATTGACGTAGAGGCATAGAGATCAAGAAGCGGTAACATTTCTTTTGCCGGATTGTCGTCGCGATGTAACATTTCAAGAGAAACTTCCTCAGGAAGTGTTTTCATACCATGATCGATGGAATCACCTTTTTTCATATATACAAGATGTTGACCAAGTGACACAGACTGCGTTTCGGGAACTCCCTGTGATTTTGTGGCAACCTTTCCTTCAAGAACGGCGCACTCAAAAACATCGGTCCCCTCGGGATTGGTGAAAGAATTGGCGAGAAAAATTGTCCCCTCAATACCCATTGTTGTGGTTTTTGAACGAAATTCAATATCTCCAGGCTTGGCCTTATAGGGAATATGCGCCCGCATCTGTCCTTGCACAAAACGATAAACTGCTTTGCGATCTTTTTTTTCTTTAAATTCAAATTGTTCAAATTGAAAACGTGAATTTGGCCCTAGAGAAATTAAACTATCATCGATAATTTCTATACTAACGTAAGAAAGTGATCCTGTTTCCACTATATCGCCTTTCAAAACCTTCCCCCCACCCTCAAGAGCTTGACGTTTTCCATCGTCATCAACTCGAAATACTTCTCCCTTTTTCAATTTAACCTTGCCTAAATAATTCGGAATTGTGCGTGAGGTGGCGGCGTCGACCACAAAATCTTCCTGCGCGACCAGCATCGTTGGGAGCAAGAAAAAGGCGAAAATAAAAATGGTACTTTTTCTCATAATGACCACAGCACTCATCGGCAAATTTTAGTGGTGAATTGAGGCCTGCCGGCCTATTATCTAGACTTATCGCATCTTCCAATAAGCAACTGGAGTTCTCGGATGCTGAGGCCTTCGGGTAGCACCTTTATCACATGGTTAAGCAGTTTGATCATTTATGTCGTCTATCGTGCGATGGGGCTCACCTATCGATTTGTTGAACACAATCCTGAGCGTTTAACTTTGGCCCAACAGATGAGTCCCCAGGGCAAATATATTATCTCACTTTGGCACAAAAATATT
>JAHFAA010000529.1 GCA_023250775.1 Bdellovibrionales bacterium | reverse complement strand
TATCTAAGTTCCCTTCAAGAATGGGGACATTGGAAAATTTTGTCCTCATTTTTCCATAAATATCAAAAGATACGCTACGATGGGAAGGCCTTGGCCGGAATTTAAATGACTGGCCCACTTCATTTGAAATTCCCCCCATAATTGTTTCAATTCGCCACAAATAATCTTCTAAAAACTGAATGTCATACCCCGAAGATGCAGCTAAATTGAAGGGAGGCATTACTGTTGTAGTAAGAGCAATGAATTTCTTATTAACTTCTTTGCAGCAATCATTTCGCAGCTTTGTGATCTGCGGTGACGGCATAGGATGCATTCTCTCTGGAAAATATCCTTCATTCTTCCAGCCCCAGGTAAAAAAACCATCGTGTCCCATTTCCATTAAATTATTGCGCGAGGAACACAACATATCGCCATAGCCACTGCCGTGCTGGGCGGAGAAAATGCGCACCCCTTTTTCATACATCTGGGCAATGCGGATAGCATTGCGCGTGGGGGACTTATAATTAGCGCAGATATAGATTCCCCCTGAGTATACCGGCCCGTCAGGTTGAAAATCTTTAACACTATAAAACTCAGTCGGTAAATTTTTTGTAAGCAATGTTTTCCAATCAAGCACACCATGTAGATGGGCAATGGGATTTTCTTGCTCGCAGTTAAGTATCTTTTTTAGTTCGTTGGAATTATTTTCTTTAGTTTTGCCAAAAAACAGCACAATATTTAAAAATAGAATACTGAGGATATTAAACCCGGGAATATTTTCGGCCCGAAGCCATTTTCGAAGATAATTTAAAAAATTATCTTTTCTCGATCTATTTCTGTACGACGCGCTTTTCTCAAATGGCCGCGGTACTTTCTCTCTAAGCTTATACTTTTGAGCGTCTATAAGCTTAACTTGCTTAAAATTATTTTTAATAAGTTCAGAAAAAAGATACGAGTTATAAACATTTGAGGTTTGTATAGATTCATTAAATTCAAGCACTGTGTTGAAGATACACTCATCTTCAACTTCTGTTGGACTCAAGGACAATTGTTCATGACCGTATTTTTCAAAAAAATTGTCGAGCTTATATTTTTTCTCTAAAACCATCCCTAATAAATGGATGAGCCAATCCCCTGCCAGAATTCGCCAGTAGCCGACACTATGATTGGTATTATTTTTGTTGTTTAAGTGCTCGCTGATGTAGGGAAGGTAGTAAAAAAAAAGATGCGTTATTTCATTTTCCAACTTTCTATATTGATCACGTCTTAATGCAATATCTGGTGCAGGATATTTTTTTTCAAACCACAAATCCTGCTTTCTAAAAAATGACCAGAGGCCTAAAAATTGATGCTTGCTCGGGTCAAAGTTTCCGGGAATATCACCTAAAATTAATTCGCGCATTAAAGCTTTAAACCTTCTTTCAACATGCGTAAGCAGTTATCATGCACTCGCTGCCAGCAGGCGGGACTGCTATTGGAATTGTGGGAAGATAGAATGACATTATTCATTTTTCTAAGCGGACTATTCAACGGAAGTGGTTCCTCTTCAAATACATCGAGGCCAGCTCCAGCGACCTGTTTATTTTGCAAGGCCTTAATTAGTGCCGGCTCTTCTATCATTGGGCCACGGGCGGTGTTGATAATAAAGGGCGTTTTTTTCATCCTGTTAAACGCATTTGAATTCAAAATATGAAAGCTGCTCGGATTGAGATCGCAATGCACAGAAATAAAATCGGCCTTCGCCAAAATTTCATCGAAGCTGGCCTTTTTGGCGCCAAGACTGGAATAAACGCTCGGTTCAAATTCTTTGATGTCATTTGCCAAAACTGTTGCAGAAAATCCTTGCAGTTTTCTTGCCATGGCACGACCGATATCACCAAATCCAATTAACCCAATCGTCTTCTCACTTAAACAAAATCCTTGAGGCTTATCCCAACCACCTTGCTTAATTATTGTATCGTTGGGAACCAAGTTGCGTGCGAAACTTAAAATCATCGCCACTGAGGTATCTGAAACAGGATCAGTGAAGGCACCCGGGGTGCGAACTAACTTAATGCCAAATTCTTTGGCAATATCTTCGTTTAGAGAATCAATCCCAGTGCCCCATTTCACAATTATCTCTAGGTTTTTGGCTGCCTCATAGACTTTGCGTGTGAAACGATCGTCGCCACAAATAATGGCATTATACTTCCCGATAATTTTTATAAGATCGGCCTCTTCTAGCCTCTCCTCCACTTCAGCCAAATCGTACTCAATTTTTAATTTATCCAATTCAGGAGTTATTTTTTTGATTTCGCTTGGGCGAAGCATATAGGGAGCTGAGATCAAAACTTTTTTCATCTTATTATTCCTTGGAGAGAACTGCTCTCACTGGTGTGCCTTCACTTTGTGGGATATTCAAGGGAAGGCACAATAACTTATAGCTTCCCTTTTCCACATGTTTGAGGTTGAGGCCCTCAAGAATGATGACATTGTCGGCAAGAAGAATTTCGTGTGTCCTGCAAGTATCATCATGAAATAACTGAATCGATGGGCCATCAATGCCTACCACACGAATTCGATGGTCAACTAACCACTGAGCGGCATCAGAAGTGATGGCAACAAAGTTTTTATCAAATGTTTGCCCCTGGCCAAAGGTGTTCGAATTTAATGTTTTG
>JAHFAA010000528.1 GCA_023250775.1 Bdellovibrionales bacterium | reverse complement strand
CGCCAATCGACGCCGAGGACATCAATGGCAGGACACTCAAGTCGCTGAAGATAATTGAGATGAGTTAACTTTGAGTAATAAATAATACTGGTAGACGGAAATTTTTTCTTAAGCGCCTGAGTTACTCTCTTTATAGAAGGGATAACAAATTGGGTATAATCGTCGAGGCTAAGTTCACCGGCCGCAGTATCAAATAAGCAAAGCCCATCCGATCCTGAGGCCGCCTGGATAGAGAGCTGATCAATGATTTCAGCTTCGATGAGGGCCAGAAAACGATCGTAGAGTCCTGAATGCAAACCTTGTTTGGCATTGATCAGTCCACCTGAGTGCGCGCCTTCGCAAGCATAGGCATAGAGAGTGAAAGGGGCACCGGTAAAGCCGAGTAGATCTTTACTCTTTGGCAGCGCTTTTCGGATACTGGCACAGGCCTGGCCTTGAAAATCGTAAGTAACATTTTTTTGAGTATGCAATTTTTCTAAGTCTTTTGGTGCGTGCAGATGATGCTCTAAAGTGGGAGGGCCGGACTCATAACTGAGACCAAGACCTAAACGTTCAAGTGGAAAGAGCAAATCGGAGAATAAAATCGCGGCATCAAAATCAAAATCGTTAATGGGGCCCATGGTGATTTCGCACGCCAAATCGGGATTCTTACACATCTCCATAAAGTTGGAGTCTTTTTTAATATTTTGATAGTGGGAATGATATCTTCCGGCCTGTCGCATGAACCAAACAGGTACACCTTTTTTTCCTTGCTTGCTTGGACGATTTTTTAGTAATCCCATATCGACTTCCTTTTTAGTTGTTAACAATTAATTTATAACCAATGCCTCTGACACTGGTAATTTCAATGTTTTTTTGTGGATCAGAGTCACACCATCGACGCAGCTTCACCATGTAGTTATCCACGGTGCGCGACGAAGGGAAAGCATCCGCCCCCCAGACTTCGTCAATGATTCGATCGCGTTGAATAACGGTATTTTTATTTTTATAGAGCAATCCTAAGATGGCACATTCTTTTTGTGACAAGGGAATTATTTGTCCCTGAGCATCTTGAACCTCGTAACGATCAAACCAAATTTTGAGCGGCCCATGTTGAATGGTGCCTTGGAATTCCTGAAATTTTTTATTTTGATCTAGAATTCGTGTCAGTCGTAAGATTAATTCTTTCAGCGCAAATGGTTTAGTGATGTAATCCTGCGCACCCAGCTCAAGACCTTCTAGTCTGATTTCAGGAGAATTCTGTGCTGATAAAAAGAGCAAAACAAAATCTTTCCTGAGTTTTCGCAAATCTTTAGCGAGTTCAAGGCCGCTTTGATCAGGCAGGCCAATATCCATCAGCACGATTTCCGGTGGAGTTTGGGAGAAAAGTATTTTCGCCTCTGTTGCCGTTCTGGCCCAGTTGCACGGATGCCCGGAACTTTGAAGGAACTCTTTTAGAGTCGCTCCCAAGTTATCTTCATCTTCGATAAGTAAGATCTTTCCCACAAACGTCTCGTTAAGTATTGGGTGCCGCTGTTTTTATTAATGCAATTTGAACTGTAAAAGGATGTTGCGTAAGAATCTTGAATTCACCTTGCATATGTTTTACCAGTTTTTTTGTCAGATAAAGTCCAATCCCCGAACCGCGTTTTGAATTGTGCCGATAAAATAAAGTCGCAAGTTGATTGCGATTTCCTTGAAAGTTTCCATGGTCACGATAAGTGAGATTGGCCCAGGCACCAGAACTCGAGAGTGTAATGACGACATCTTTTTCGGGAGAATGCTGGCGTGAATTTTCAAATAAATTTCTAAGAATAAGTTCCACTCCAAATTCATCACCCAGGACCCACAAGTCTTCGTCGCATTGGGTTTGCAGATTGAGGCCATAGCCCCATTCTTTTTCTGTGCGTTTTAAAAGTGAAAGCAAATTTAAGGCGCGCCGATCCAGGCTACCCGTCCGTTCAAGACGCGAAAGCTGCAAGATTTTATCCAGTTGATTTTCTAGATTCTTACTATCTTGCACAAGACGTTCAAGGGGCCGAATCACCAATCCCCATTTTTTATATTCTTCTTTGTCCAGTCCCGACAAGGTTACGCCCACAACTTCCGATTGAAGCCGAATGGAGGCCAAGGGAGTTTTAAGTTCGTGCGTGATGGAAGAAAAAAAATCTTGAAGTTCTTTGGTTTTGCGCAGGCCTCTCCAGTACAGTCCTAAGAGTGCGGCGGAAATAGAAAAAAGGGTGAGAAAAAAGAACGACCCTTCCCATACAATCATACGGGCAAAATTATCGGGAACAGGGCCATGCCCATTGACGCGTAAAAATAAAAAGATCCACCAGCAGCCTAGGAGCAGCAGAATAAAGGCCCAAAAGAGCGAAAGGGCCAAGACAAGTCGTGAGTTGTCTTTCATGGCCTTATGACCACAAACGTTTTTTGAGTTCTTGCTGCACACTTTGATCATGCGCCAAGCTTACGAAGCCGACTTCATAAGCATTCGGGGCGAGATAGATGCCTTTATTAAGCAGCACTTCAAAGAGGCCTTTAAAAGAATCACTTAAGTCGCTTGGGATATCATCCAATTTGCGGATGACATCTGCCTTTTTAGATTTCGGCACAATCCAAAAAAGTGAGCCGAAGCTAATTAAATTACAGTTGGCAA
>JAHFAA010000527.1 GCA_023250775.1 Bdellovibrionales bacterium | reverse complement strand
CCGGCTCAGTGCCCACTGGTCAGAAAATTATGGCCATGGCCAGTCAGCAACTCATTCCTGTGGAATTAGAGTTAGGTGGTAAAGATCCTATGATCGTGTTTGAAGATGTTAATATTGAGCGTGCAGTCAGTGGCGCTCTGTGGGGCGCCATGACCAATACCGGTCAGTCATGCACGGCCATCGAACGTCTCTATGTTCATTCATCGATTTTCGAAAAATTCAGAGAGCTCTTGGTGCATAAGGCGCGCCAGTTACGTCAAGGTCAGGATCTGGAAGGTGATTCTGATATGGGGCTTATGACCACGGAGATGCAAGTGGCAACCGTTAAACGTCATGTTGATGAGGCCAAGAAATTGGGGGCGCGTGCTGGAGCAGGCAATGAATGGGATGGGACGAGTTCCAACATTCCACCAATTATTCTTGATAATGTGAGCGAGAAAATGGCCGTCTGGCGCGATGAAACTTTTGGCCCGGTCTTGCCCATGATGCCGTTTGATGATGAGGCCGAAGTCATTCACCTCGCCAATGATTCTGAGTATGGATTATCTGCCAGCGTTTGGACCAATGATAAGGCCCGCGCCATAAGAGTGGCCCGTCAGTTGAAAACCGGTAATGTGTCCATCAACAACGTCATGGTGACGGAAGGTAATCACTATCTGCCCTTTGGCGGAGTGAAGAAAAGTGGCATCGGCCGTTACAAAGGTGTCTGGGGCCTTCACGCATTTTCTAATTTGAAATCGGTAATCATCGACAACAACGGTCCCAAGATTGAGGCCAACTGGTATCCCTATACCAAAACGAAATATCAGTTATTTTCCAAGTTGGTGGATGGTCTCTACA
Organism: Bdellovibrionales bacterium; assembly: GCA_023250775.1. Classification (GTDB taxonomy): domain Bacteria; phylum Bdellovibrionota; class Bacteriovoracia; order Bacteriovoracales; family Bacteriovoracaceae; genus GWA2-49-15. The sequence continues at coordinate 1,810 of JAHFAA010000527.1, read as the reverse complement.
ATTCCGGGCCCAAGGCCTTGCTTGCTTTTGTCGTGAATGGTCTTAAGTTAGAAATGTATTCGAATAAAGTTGGCAAAGATTTTTCCAAGCGGGATTAGTTCATGCATAGCTACCATTCATTAAAACGACTGGCGCACGCCGTGCCTTTGCCGGCGATGTTTGTGGACTTGGATGTTTTTGATTCCAATGTCCACGCCCTCGCTCAGATCTGTCGCATCTCAGGCAAAACGTGGCGGCCGGCGACGAAATCTCTGCGCGTGCCGGCGCTTTTAAAGCGCATTCAAAAAATTGCCGGGGAAACTCAAAAAGGCTGGATGTGTTTTTCCATTTTCGAGGCAAGCTATCTGTACTCGCAAGGATTTGACGATCTTTTACTCGCCTATCCGATCAGCACCGAGGCCGAGTACGCTGAGGCCTTCAAACTTTTGGAAGCAGGTTGCAATTTTCACCTGATGGTAGATTCTCTCGCCCACATCGCGGCACTCTCGGGAGCGCTCAGTAAAAAAATTGCCAATGACAAACGCATTTTGCGTTTTCAAGTGTGCATTGATGTAGACATGAGTTGGCGGCCTCTGCCTTTTCTCCACTTGGGCGTGTGTCGTTCACCCATTCGATCGCTGGCACAATTTAAAGAGATATTTTTTGAAGCACAAAAAAGTGATTTTTTGCTTCTGACCGGTGTCATGGGCTACGAAGCACAAATCGCAGGCCTGCCGGACAAAAATCGTTTTAACCGCTGGCAAAATCCCATCAAACATCTCATTCGCACCTTATCTAAAAAAAATGTTTTGAAGAGGCGAGGCGAGATCGCCGAATTTTTAAAAGCCTACAAGGCCCGCCTGCGCTTCATGAATGGTGGTGGGACGGGAAGTTTTGAATTTGCCGCCCAAGATCCTTCACTGACCGAAATTACCGCCGGCAGTGGCCCTTTGCAGTCACAGCTTTTTGATTATTATACAGAGACCACCGCGCAGAAAATTTTGCGGCCGGCCCTTTTTTTTGCTCTGCCGATTTGCCGTATTCCCGATTCTAAAAAAGTTACCCTCAAAAGTGGTGGCTTTGTCGCCAGTGGAGAAGTTGGGCAGGATCGCAATCCCGCGCTCTATCGTCCTGAAGGCGCCACTCTTACCGCCTCAGAGGGAGTAGGAGAAGTGCAAACCCCGGTTTGTGTTTCTGATTCCTCTCTTTACCAATTAGGAGACCCCTTCTTCTTTCGTCCTGCCAAGGCAGGTGAGATCGCCGAACATTTCAATCATTATGGGCTCTTTCGTGACGAGAAGATGGAAGAAATTGTCCCAACATATCGCGGACTTGGCCTCAATTTCTTCTGAGTGGAAAAAACTTCAGAGTTCAAATACCCCCATTCCAATTCAAATCTTTTATGGTACTCAAATCCTTCAATTTAATTGCCTCAGGAGGCCTTATGCTCAGATCAGTTTTATTAGTTCTTTCATTCGCCGTTGTGGCAGTCTCTCATGCCGGAACATATTTCGATAAACTTTCAAGCACCGAGCAAAATCAAGTGCTCTCTCAAGGTCAGCAGTTGGCCGCTTTCCAGCCTGTCTCGGGTAAACCATGGCCACAAATTAATCTTTCTCAATGGTCAGATGCATCGCCTGAACAAGTCTGCGGAGTTTTCGCCGATTTCAATATTCAAAAAGAATATATGGGCGACATGCTGAAATCAGAAACACACAAAGTTTCTCAAAATACTTATGATGTTGATTATGAACTTGCTGTGCCAGTTGTGAGCAACGAGGTCTACACTGTACGAAATGTCTTTAGTGCTTATGACAACGGCCAGAGCTAC
>JAHFAA010000526.1 GCA_023250775.1 Bdellovibrionales bacterium | reverse complement strand
CCTTTTGCTCTGGATAGGCCTGCACCAATCTAGCATAGCAATTGGCGCGAGAAACCGGGTCAACTGCGGGGGAACTCTGCAAAGAGGTCCCGGTGTCTGAGGCAACGGCTGCCCCCAACTGTGTACCACCTTCTTGATTGACGTAAAAAAGTTTGGCGGGTACTCGCAACTCAGGATCATCATTTTGATCCACCAACTGCACCTTGAGTTCCGGCAGAAAGCTGCGAGAAATCTTATCATCAGGTGTTTCCAAGCTGATCATCGCGAGCACCACTCCATAATTGGGGAGCTTGAAATTTTCCGGCGAAAAAAGCTGACCTTTGTAATCGAAGGCGGCAAAACGACATCCCGGCATATCAACAGGACATCTCAAGTCTTTATAAACTTTTTGTATTTCCTTTTCCGTCATTGTAAGTCGCGCCAGAGGGGTTCGACGATTTAGAAAATAATAAAAATTACTTTGATTGGCGCGCATGGGCACTTCTGATTCAGGGTTTTCTTCATAAGCACGCATATCTGAAAGATGACGTTTGAGAATCCATTTTATTTCTTCCACCTCGCTTCTTCTTTCAAAACGAGTTTGGGACTTCTGGATTTTAATCATGGCATTGTTGAGAAAAAGAAAAATCCCAACACTAATGGCCGAAGCAATCATGACCTCAACCAAAGTCATCCCTGAACTTGGCTTAAAGTGCATAGGCCGATCCTTCACCACGTGGGTCTGAGACGGCATTTACTTTTCCACCATTCAATTCTACCGCCTGAATTCGACAACCAATGTCCTTGGTCTCAATCACATGTCCTTTTTTAGTCAGTCCATCGTATTGTTCTTTGGGAAGTCCACGCGCTTCGACATACAGCTTATCAGGCATCCATTGTTGATGATAACGCAAGAGTGCCACAGAATCATACAAATCAAGTCCATAAATCAAACGGTTTATGACTGTTTGAGCGACACAAGTCAAAATGCGAGTGCCTGAGGGAGTCCCAAGGGCCAGCACAGGTAAACCTTTTTTGAAAACTAGTGTAGGAGACATGGAGCTGAGCGGGCGCTTCTTACCCACGGGAAGATTATTTTCGCCACCAATGGCGCCAAAAAGATTCGATGCCCCAACCTTCGCCGCAAAATCATCCATTTCATTATTTAAGACAACTCCAGTTCCAGGAACGACGATGGCACTCCCAAAATGCCCATTGATAGTTTGTGTGGAAACAACCGCCTCCCCTTCTTTGGTTAAGATCGAAAAATGAGTGGTTTGATCCGATTCGGTTTTGGCCTTGAAATGAAAAGCATCCGGCCACTGGGCAAAAGCATCGGCCTTATGAACAGCATCAAGCGTGATCCGTCCTTGCAAATCTTTCAGATAATTTTTACTAATCAAAGTTTTTAAAGGGACGTGAACAAAATCGGGATCACCCAAATAGCGAGCACGATCATAGAAGGCCATTTGCATGGCACTCGCCACCACATGAATATTTTCTGTATTCATTGGACCAGCCGATGGATTCAGAAGTCCATAGGACATACCGAGAATTTGAGCAATATGAGTTCCCCCGGAAGACGGAGGGCCCATTGAATAGAGAGTATAGTCACCAAAATTCGCCGAAACGGGCTCACGCTCTTTCACCAGATAGCCTTGCAAATCCTCTAAGGTAATCGGCCAACCCAAAGTCTTCGAATAGTTTGCAATTTTCTTGGCGACCGAACCAGAATAAAAACCGGCCTCTCCTTTTTTGGCAATCGCTTTTAAGGTTTCGGCCAAATCCGGCTGCTTTAAAATGTCACCGACTTTAAGCGGTTGACCTGCCTTGAAAAAAAGTGCTTTGGAAGCAGGAAACATAAGCAAACGTGAAGCTTCTCCTTTTATGGCGTCGGCCAGCTCGGGGTAAACCACAATACCTTCCTCGGCCATAGAAATCGCCGGGGCCAAGATCACAGGCAGTGCGAGCTTGCCGAAGCGGCGGTGAAATTTCACAACTCCGGCCACAAGGCCCGGCACGCCGACGGCATGGATTCCAGTTAAGGATTTATCGGGAATAATTTCGCCCTTCTCATCTAAATACATTTTGGCATCGGCCTTCGACGGGGCCATCTCACGAAAATCAAAAGAGACAGGACCATTTTTTAAAGATGGGTGGTAATAAAGAAGGAAGCCTCCGCCGCCTAAACCCGTTGACTGTGGTCGTTCAACGGAAATAGCAAAGGAGGCCGCGGCCGCAGCATCAGCGGCATTTCCTCCCAACTCAAACATTTTTTTTGCGGCAACAGTGGCACCTGTGCCTTGAGTTGCTATTCCAAAGGACTGCCCGCTTCGCTCAACTTTAGCGCGTAAAGTGGCGCCTTCTGTCTCGCTAAAGTACCAAGAACCTTCCTTTATTTTAGGTGCAGATGGGTGCAGGTTTGTACACTGAACAACACACACCAATAAAACAATATGGCACAACAAATTTTTTCTTATATTTTTTAAGTGCACCACAGTCTACTCCTGATATAGATCACAATTATTTAATTTAAATTTGCTACCGAGGAAGTCACTGCGACACGAACGCCAACTTCTCGGTAACGCGCCATCAGGTGTTGTGTCGTTTTCATCTGATGAAAGCGTTGAACATAATCACGTCCTGATTGAATCATGTCCTGTCGCAGTTCCGAA
>JAHFAA010000525.1 GCA_023250775.1 Bdellovibrionales bacterium | reverse complement strand
ATCCCTCAGAAGAGGGGATTCTGCTTTTACATCTCTATAATTTACTTGCTGACAAGGCCGGAAGGCCGAAGGTCACGTCACCGGTGTCACAAATCAACATTGAAAGTTTGGCCGGTGAATTATGGGACAACAGAACTCGCGCCTTGGTTCTCTCTGGAAGTAATGATGTCGAACTGCAGGTAGTCGTCAATAAGATTAACGAACTCCTGCAAAGTTATGACCACACCATTGATAATGACACTCCCGTTTTTTTAAAGCAGGGAATTGATCACCGTATGGATGAATTTGTAAAGAATTTGGCAAAAGGTGAAATTAAAGGTGTCATTCTTTATAATGTTAACCCAGCCTATGACTATCCCGACGCTGATAAATTTCTTGCAGGCCTTGGAAAGACCCAGTTGAGTGTCTCTTTGGCCGAAACACTTGATGAGACGTCACAAATGGTGACGTATGTTTGCCCGGATTCAAATTATCTAGAATCGTGGAATGATTTTGAGCCGAAGAAAAATTATTTGAGTTTATCCCAGCCTGCAATCAAGACACTGTTTGATACTCGTCAGGCACAGGAAAGTTTATTGAAGTGGTCTCGGATTCCTGAAACAAAGAAAATTTCAAGCAATGCCGGCGAAGAAAAGAAAGAAGCTGAGCAAAATCTACCTAAGGATAATCCGTATTATCTATATATACAGAAAATCTGGCAGGAGAATCTCTTTCCTTTGCAATCAGAGTTTCTTTCATTTAGAGACTTCTGGACAGATTCATTGCAGAAAGGCGTCTTTGTTGCCAAAAGAAAGTCTGCTGCCAACACACATGGCCGTCAATCATCTTCATTGCTTCCTCAAGATTCCTTTTTGCAAATAACGACACAAATCGCACTCCGTAAAACGGAAGGCTTCGAATTTACCGTCTACGAAAACATTGGCGTTGGCCAAGGCAAGCTCGCCAATAATCCCTGGTTGCAGGAATTACCCGATCCTGTATCCAAAGTATGTTGGGATAATTATCTCGCGGTCTCTCAGCGCTTCGCACAGAAGTACAGTTTAAAGCTGGGTGATAATGTCATTATTAATAATCTCTTTGAGCTTCCAGTTTTGATTCAGCCGGGCCAAGCCGATAATACGCTATCCATGGCATTAGGTTATGGTAGGACGAGCGCAGGGAAAGTGGCCGAAGGTGTTGGCAAAAATGGTTATAAATTAATTCGGTTGCAAAAAACAAAGTTATATAGTGGAAGTGGACTAAAAATCTCACCGACCGGGGTAAATTATATTTTTGCGCTCACGCAAACTCATCACACGATGGAGGGAAGGGATCACGTAAGGCAGGCCAACTTAAGTGACTATAAAAAGAATCCTTCCGCCGGAAATGAAAAACACCTCGAAGAACAAAAAAAGAAAAATTCACTTTATCCTGCACGAGAATTCAAGGGACATCATTGGGGCTTGTCGATTGATTTAAATACCTGCACTGGTTGCAGCAATTGTGTCATTGCTTGCCAGGCCGAAAACAATGTTCCCGTTGTTGGTCGCGACGAAGTCCGAAATAAAAGAATTATGCACTGGCTGCGCATCGACAGATATTATTCTGAAAATCCTGCACGCCCAGAAGTTTTTTTCCAACCCTTGATGTGTCAACATTGTCATAATGCACCCTGCGAGAATGTCTGCCCTGTTGAAGCCACGCAAAACAGCAATGAGGGGCTCAACGAAGTGGCCTATAATCGTTGCATTGGGACACGATATTGCATGAATAATTGCCCCTATCGTGTGCGGAGATTTAACTGGTTTGAGTACAGCAAAAATCCAAAGTTTGATTACAATATGAACAGTGATCTTGGGAAGATGGTCTTAAACCCTGATGTCGTAGTAAGGACCCGGGGTGTCGTCGAAAAATGCTCCTTATGTGCCCAACGAATTCAGGAAGGCAAACTAAAGGCCAAAATTGGAAACCGAGAGTTAGTTGACGGAGATATTAAACCTGCATGCATGCAGTCCTGCCCTGCGAGTGCCATCATTTTTGGTGATTTGAATAATCCAGCGAGCAGAGTCAGCAAAGCTTTTGCCGATGAAAGGAATTATTTTTTACTAGAAGAATTGAATACAGAATCGGTCGTTGGCTACATGACCAAAATTAAGAATAGCTGATAGGTTGAGAGAGAAAGGATATGTACAATAAACAAGTCAGAGGTGTTTTAGTAGAAGGTAATAAATCCTACTCTGCCATCACAAAGGAAATTCTTGCACCGATGGAAGCGGCACCACCTAAATGGTGGTACGTTGCTTTTCTGATCAGCCTTATGCTCGTACTGTTTGGCCTTTGGGCCGGTTACACCACCATCACCGTTGGAATTGGTAGCTGGGGACTCAATAACTCAGTGGCATGGGGATGGGATATTATCAATTTTGTCTGGTGGATCGGGATCGGTCATGCCGGTACCGCTTTTTCTATCTTCCTTCTGATTTTACGCCAGAAATGGAGAACCTCAATCAATCGTGCCGCAGAGGCCATGACCGTTGGAGCAGTTTTGTGCGCCGGACTTTTTCCTCTGATTCACATGGGCCGCCCATGGATGGCCTTCTTTATCTTCCCTTATCCTAACTCGCGTGGCCCACTCTGGGTTAATTTCAATTCACCCTTATTCTGGGATGTCATCGCC
>JAHFAA010000125.1 GCA_023250775.1 Bdellovibrionales bacterium | reverse complement strand
TAATTTTTTCAATATCAAGCTGACTCAACCCCTCACGATTGACAGTGTACAGATCACCATTCAACTTGGCCATGGTGGCAAAGTGAGGATCGGAGGCAAAAGCTTCAGGTGGATAAAGCATAACAGAATCAAAATCAAAGTCACAATCAGTTAGGTTTTGAAATTCGGAAGGGAGTTTTTTAAACTGTTCCCAAAATTTCTTGTCAATATTTTCCCAGAAGATAAAAATGTAGTCATCGCGATCGGGGCGAGACTGTTCATGAAAAAATCCCAAAGCATGCATTAACTCGTGCAGAATTTCACCTTTTTTACAATTGGGGCCGAGCCAAATTTCCTGCTCTCCTCCGACTCTTCCGACTTGAGACAGACAGTGTTCCGCGTGGGCCCGAATGGTGATGAAATCAGGCTGTTTGTCTCTGAAGACAAATTCGATTCCGGTTTTTTCTTTTAATTCGCGAAGGGCGGCATATAACTCGTCCTTAACTTTTAACAGAGAATCTACCATATAAGGAACACGACCTCCCGGCCAAAGCTTCGGACGCAAGAGGGGCACGCGCTGTCCGGAAAAAAAACGTGCGTTTCCTTGAGGTGTCACAATCACATCACCCAGAGCGATGAAAAGATCACCCTCCTGTGATAATTCAACCATGGCCCCTTGAGGGGTGGGCTCCAGCGTGTCCATGCTCTGCCAATAGATTTCATCTTGGGCGCGCGCATGACTTAACTGAAGATCACCGGCGGCCTTAATACCGCGCGGAGAACTCAAGATCGTAAAAGTATTTTGTGAATCGCCAGAAATTTGGGCCGTCTTTCCTTTGAGTAAATTTTTTATCACACTCTTGGCCGCGATGGAGTCCTTGGGGCGAACGATCAAGATGGCAATGCCGAAGGCCACTGCGATAACCACGACAGAAAGAAAAAGATAGAATTTATATGAATGAGAATGTTTCATTGATGCTCTGATTGTACTCGGAATGGCACAACCAGAGCAAATTAGTCAGGTCTATTATTAGGGAATGACGGCATTGAGATCAGTCTTCTTCTCACGAATAAGTTTTTCCATATGCCATTCGCGATGGGTCTCAATTTCATGACCTTCGTTGTAAAGCGCTTGAAGCACCAAGGTCCCGCCAGGCAAGGTCTGAAGGGCCATGTCAGAAGGAGTAGTACTCCAGTTTCCAAGAAGCTTAGACTGTTTAAAGGGTATTTCCGGATAGGCAATCATGACAACTTCGGAGCAAATAACGTCTGTTTCAGAGTTGGTGTTGAAATTAAAATCGTATTTTTTTCCAAGCTGCGCAAAGGCCAGAAGTAATTTTTTGGCAACTTCGGCATCACTCATATTTTCTTTGCGTGCGATGGCAATATCATCCACATTCATAAAGTGAGAAAGGGTGTTCATCACAGTACCCATTCCCAAGGCCTCAATAATAGAGCGTCCCTGATGAATCTGATCCTGATGCGGTTTGACCAACGGATGATCCCAAATACCGAGGGCCTTGACTTCCGCTTCCGTTCCTACCCAAATGGCATTGTGATTCCAAAAACCGGGAATGATTCGACCAGTGACTTTGTAACGCGTTTTATCCCAGAAAATATCTCCGGGTTTTAAATTAGAAAGGAGTTTGGCCTCAAAATCTTTACGATCAAAAAGTTTTCCTTTGCGCCATTGGATCTGGCCAATGCTTCTTCCAAAAGCATAAACCACATTATAAACAAATCGTTGCGAAACATAGCGGAAGAAATCGGCCACGCCTTTTTGACCGGTGAAATATTTCGCCATCACTTGCTTCAAGTTCAGAGAAAGGCGTTTTCCATAATCCAGTTGATATTTATTTTGATACTCATAGGAGGCCATGGCGACATCACGTTCTTCCAGATCGACGCCGCTGACATTCGCTGCCACAGAACTCTGTTTGAAGAAATTGACCAGCTTGTTATTGAGGACAGACTTTCGTGCCATCATTTTGAAACTATAAAAGTGTTCGATCTCCTCATGCAGTCCGTTTTTGTCGATAGTATAAGACTGATTGTCTTCATTGAATAAACGACGAAGATTTTTTTGCTGCTGAAAGAGCATATCGGCCATCACTATATTGTCGTCGATCAGAAGGTAATAAAGGAAGCTTTCGAGGCCTTTCAAATAGGTTTGCGCCCCGGTCGAATCTTTCTTTTTAGCAGTTTTAAATTGAGCATAGGAAGAATCGCCGTCCTTCTTTAACCTTTTGAAAAGTTCTTGGCGCCAGAAATTCAACTTATAAAGATCGGACAGTTGGGTGCCGGTCAGTGGTTTGTCACCTTTAATATTTTCGGAGGCCTCCATAAAAAAGGTCAGCGCAGCTTCACGATAGCGAAGGGACTCGGCGACATCTTCCTTCCACTGCACAACCTTGAGGTCTTGGGCCAGTAGGTTGAAAGAGAAAATGAAGATAAAAAGCGTGGACAAAATCGTTAATTTCATGAAGCACACCTTGATGTAAAATAATGGTCAATTTTAGCCCAAAAAAGTGCTCAGCTGCTAAACCGTGTAAATTATGCAAAGGATTGAAAAGGCCAACAAATCTGAGTGATTACGGCGTGGTCTTTGGTGCTTTTTGAAAGAAATAATCTTCTTTAAATTTGTAGAAGCGCTTAAACTTCTCTTCTGTGGGGAAAAGGGCCTTAATCTTTGGATAATATTCCGACTCAACTTCCCGCATTCGGCCAAGGCCTTCTTTTTCATAATCGGGGTTAATCTTTTTAAACAGCGGGGCCAGCTGTTCATGCAAGTTATTCTCATGGGAAACCAAGGCGACAATCGTTTCATCACTCATGCGTAACTCTTGTTCGACAAAACGATTACAGTCTTTAGTCCATTCTTCTATGAACTTTGGATTTAAAACCAAATCACGATAGCCTGCGGTGAAGACAAAATTATCGACATAGCTAGTTTTAAAACCAGGAGTTGGAGCGGGGTTATACTTGGGGCGATTACGGGATGCTGCTATCTCGTTCCCAACATAGCTGTCACTGACCGATTTTCCCTGCCCGATGCGGCCAAAAGTCGCATCATAGATCGATGGGAAAAAATGGGGTGCCAGCAGGTGGATCGTCAAAAGCACAAGAGGCAGACCTATCGCACTCCCCACTTTTAACCAAAAGATTTTTACTTTTTTTGCAACCTTACCTTTACCCTGTAAAAGGCCTTTGCTTCTCGTTTTGGCCTCCTGATCGGGAGGATAAATCGCAGTCTGGACAATTTCCTGAATGACTCCTACAAAACCGTTCTTAAACTGTTCCTGGGCCTCAGGTGACATGGACTGTTTTAAACTCTCTTGTAACTTGAGAAGCAGATGCATCTTTAAATTTTCAGTAATTTCTTGAACGGCCTCTTCCCTGATCTGCTGCCATTTTGAGGAGCACTGGTCCTCTTTTTGCTTCAAGAGTTCTAATTCGCGAATTTTAATCTGCGCCAAGTCTCGTGACTGATCGGCCTTATAGGCCTCCAGCTCGGAATCAATCCGTGCCTGTGCCTGCTCTTTCTCCTGCTGGGCCTGGGCCAGGAGCTGCTCGGCCCTGAGATGGGTATCGGACAGCAATCGACGCGCTTCCTCTTCCGCATTTTGTCGTGCCGCTAAAATTTGCTGTTGGACATTTTCGGTTAAAGCGATGGCCTCTTTTTGCGCCTCTATCATTTTCTGTGTTTGGTATTCTTTCATTTCCTTTTCTTTTTGTTCCATCTCATGATTCGTGGCCTCGATGCGCTCTTGCATCTCACGAACTTTATCGAGCATTTGCGCTTTTTTCTCTTTTCCTTCTTCAACCAGCTGAGTGAACTCTTTCTTACCTGCAATCCGAGCATCCTCAATTATTTTCTCTTGATAGATCTTTGCTTCCTCACGCACCAGTTTTTCCTGGGCCTTTTTTAGATCATCAAGGGAATCACGTTCTGATTGAATTTCCTTCCATGCCTGCTCGTTGGATTCTTTGGCCTTTTGTATGATCTTCTCGGCCTCCTGACGAGCCATTGCTTGAGTTTCTTGCACTATTTTCTGGGTGGATACTTCAAGTTCATGACAACGTTTTTTTATCTCCAATTCATTGCTTTGCAATTCCTGAAGGCACGATCTCTCAGCTTCGGCCTTCTCTCGCATCTGAGATTCTTGTCCTGCCAGTTCTTCATAATTGGCCTGCGCCTGCTTGGCCTTGTTCTCTTCTTCTGTAATTAGAAGAGATAATTTTTGGCACTCTTCGTTCTGCCGTTCGACCTCACTCAAGATATCTTCAAGTTTGGCCTCACCATCTTTTAACGTTTGCAAAAATGCTGTCTTCTCTTCTCTCAGTTGCGACACGGCTTCCCCTAACTCACCAAGCTCACGATCCCATTCTTTTTTGGAGGAAAGGAACTGTGTTTCAAAGGCGACTTTATCTTCTCGCTGCAGTTGGAGTCGCTCTCGCAACTTTTCTTCATGCTCCATCATATCTCTGACGAAGGCCGAATGCTCAACTTGCACTTTGGCAAGCTCGTTTTGCACGTTGGCCAATTTATGAGAAGATGTGGCCTCTTGCAAAGAGAGCTGCTCCAGCTCGTTTATGAGATAACGTTTTTTCAATTCACCTTCACGGATAGCGGTTTGAAGCTCCGCCACCTGTCCATTGCTGATTTGATATTTTTCATCCAGCACTTTTATTTCCTGTTCGATCCTGGCCTTGTCGGCCAAATATTTATGCTGGGTCTCGACACTTAAACGTTTCGACAAAGTATAGGCCTGGGCGAGAATCTGCTCGGCACTTTTTTCGGCCTCCTGCTGGATTCGTAGAGCATCTTCTCTCGCCTCTAATTGAATGCGTTCATACATGGAGGCCCTGAGGTTTTTTTCTTCTTCTTCCAATGCATGAATTTTCTTCTTTTGAACCTCGGCCAACTCGTCGCCTGTCGTCTGTTTGAGATGAAGGAGATTCTCTACCCCCGTGTGATGAAGGTCTTCAATATTGCGAAACTCAATACTTTTTAATTCCGGAACTTCCTCGGGCAAATTGACCGCATCTGAGGCGGTGGCCATGGCCAGGGCCGTTGCATATGAATTTTTCAAGAGCTTTTCCGCATCCTCTTTCAATCTCTTTTCTTCTTCTTGGGCACAAAGCAGGATGTGTTGCGCCTGGGTTGTGGCCTCCTCAATCATTTTGCGTGCTTTTCTTTCGGCCTCGGTTAGCGTGTCTTCGGCGTGCATTTTCGAAAGGTCATTTTGTTCTTTTGCTTTTTGCTCATTTCGTTCTATCTCTCGCCTTGCCTCTCGCACCAGCTTCTCAGCATCCTGGGCGGCACGCGACAACGTTTCCTGATATAACTTCAAGGCCTCTTCACGCTGTTTCTCATAGGCATGAAGGGCCTGATCTTTCAAACTAATATTTTCCTGATAGACCTTTTCTCGCACTTCCCGCGCGGCAAGCTTCGCCTCTTCAAGCGATTGGTAGGCCAGAGCTTGGGCCTCCTCAATCAACTGATGGGCCTTGTCTTTGGCCTCGGAGATAATTTTTTTCTGATCACGTTCAAACTCTTGCGAAACTTTTTCTTTTTCTTCAATCGATTTTGCCTGCCACTCTTGTTCCAGTCGTTGTTTTTCTCGTGTGATCTGGGCCTCAAGCTGAGCGGCCGTCTCGGCAACTCTCTTGGCCTCTTCTTCGGCCCTGACCTTTTCTCGGAACTTGGTCATTTCCTGTTCGCCACGCGCCTTCCATTCAGCACGCCAGTGAGAGAACTCTGTCTCCTCACGTTCGGCCATATGGGCCTGCGCATTCTCGACAATTTGCTTGGCCTCGGCTTCGGCCCCTCTCAATAATTCCAGCGCCTGTTTTTCCGCTTGTTCTAAAATAATTTTTTCTTCTTCTTTCGCTTCCTTCAGGAGGCCTTTAGCTTCATCAACATTCGGTTGGGGGGCCTCAACGACAATTTCTCGTGCCAGCGTCTGTTCTCGATCATCAAAAGTAATTTCTGAAGCTTGTGTTTTGATCGGAGCTGGGAAATCTAAAATCTTTGCCTCGATTTTCAAGGCCAGACCTTTGACTTCAATTTTGTCTTTCGCTGCAAGTTTCTTTTGTTGCAGGGGTTCCAATTTTGAACCGTTCACCATGGTTCCATTGGCGGAACCTAAATCTTTTACAAAAAGATTTCCGTCTTTTTCGAGCAAGGCAAAATGCTCGCGACTCATGCCATCAAGAGCAAGACGCAGGTCGGCCTTTTTTGATCGGCCAACAATCACGTTCGAACGTTCCGATTCAAATAAACTTTTTGAACCGCCCGAATCGACTGTGACAATAATTTTCTTTTGTGCCCCCATAATTTTGATGACTCTAGCTAATAAACCACATCTACTTATCGGGATTTATGGAGGAAAGCTGAGAATGACGGGGAATGCCTAACCAGCTTTGTCGACTTTGTCCTTTTTCTCATCGCCTGCAGGATTAGGTGGTGTCCCATCGACCACTTTGACAGACTCTTTAAGCGTGGGCGAGGCCCATGGACGCAAATTAGTCTTTTGTGATTTGTCTTTCTTCAATTCCTCTTGGAGAGCATCGGCGGCCAAAGCATCGATGGGATCTTTGTTCTCGTCAAATTCCACCAGGCCGACGGGAACGTCATTATCCATGCTTCGATCCCACACCATATCGAGGGTATTTTCGAAACGCTCCACCATATCAATAAAAACTTTTTCCACGGCGAAAACAGTATTAAATAAAGTCGTTGTGACCGAAACCATGATGCCGGTGATAGAGGCGCTCATACTGAAACTGATCTTGAGTAAGAACGTATCCATAATAAGCTTTGAACCTTCGGTATCGCTTAGATCCATCATGGATAGTTTTGGCAAACCATCCATAATCCCGAGAAAGGTTCCGAAAATCCCGCCGATGATGAAGAGACCGGGCAAGATATTGAGCATATTATTGGCGGCATCGATGGGCAAAATGCCAAGCACTTTGCTGAAGCAAGGATTGTTTTGAAAAATGGTCTTGGAAATTTCCAGGAATTTTGGCCGCTCGTCACTCTTTTTTAAATATTTGAGCTGCTTGAGCGCATCTTTAATTAAAATAGCAGAACCTTGCTGAATTAAAAAAATGCGGTCCGAGAGCGCCATAACATAATCGGGATTGCGTCTTTTCATAATAGCGCGAACAATAAAACTTTCATAAAAGGTTCGCTCTAAAACGCGTTTCACAAAAGGATAAAAAGAAATCTGGTCTTCAACCTTCATCTCTTCCATCACCTTCATGACTCTTCTTTGAAATTCGCGGGCAAACCACATCTCACGTTTGACGGTGTAATAGACAAGCAGGCGCAAACAGATGGCACTCATAAAGGCCATGATGATCATGGGCAACAAAGTCCCAGAAAACAACATGACCACCTTCTCGACTAAATACTTGACTACGACTTCGGTTCCCATAACGCCCGCCTATTTTCCGTTTATTTCTTTATATTAAATTTGATGATGACCCTCTGAGCTTGATTGCAATCAAACTTTTTACAAAATTCTGCTTCCTTCATTCCTGGAATGGCGCCCGATGGAGCGACCCCATTTTCAAAAAAACCACGGCCTGTCACTTTCACCAGAGGACGCAATCTGTCTTGATACTTATATTTCAATTTGCGGCGATCAAAAATGTGATTAAAAATGGCCTTGGCGCGTTCGATACTTAAATCCATATTGTACTGCGCGGCCTTGCGATCAGCTTCATTCAAACTATTGGGATCAATATATTTTCCCTTATAGGTAGGAGAGGCAAAACCGGTGATCTCCACTGATTGAATTTTGTCGGCGATCTTGGAATCATCAAACAGCCCCTGAGTATACTTGGGCATGAATCTCGCCAGGGTTTCCATCATCCCGGATTTCAACTGAGCTTTGCCTTTATCAAAAAATTCTTTTTCAAAACTTAACGTCACATCACCCGTTTTGCCGTTGATGCCGGTGATGCCGGCCTCTTTTAATTTCTTGCGTAGGTTTTCTGCCACCTGTCGCTGTGCCTCTTCCATTTTGCGGATGCGTTCTAAATCCTCGGCCATACTTTTATTTTGCTTGGACAACTTGTCGACTGACGCCAAAGCGCGTCCTTTTTCCTGTTCCACCTGAGTCAAACGCCCTTGGGTCTGTTCGAATTTACCTGAGAGATCGCCAATCTTTTGATTGAGAGCGGCCTCTTTATTTTTCGCCTCAAGATTAAACTTGGCCATGCGATCTTTCAGTGCCTCGCCTGAAAGTTTTTCGGATTCTAACTTCTTTTCAAAGGCGTCGCGTTCAGCTTGCATACTGACGGCATGATCGGCGCGCAGCTTGGCCACTTGTTTTTGATATTGCTCACGCGAGGTTTTTAACTCTTGTCCGGCGCGCTCCAACTCCCCTGTCAGCTTGGCCTGCTCGGCCTCCTGGGATTGGATCAAGCTGTTGGCCTGGCGCAACTCACTGCCGGCCTTACTCAGCTCTGCGGTGACATTTTTGTTTTGCGCCTCGAGTTTAACGATTTTACTTTCTGTCTCTTTTTTCAGTTTCTGGATATCTTTAAGTAATTTTTCTTTGCTGGTTTTATGCCCCGTTTGTGTGGTCTTTAGCTCCTTGATTTTGGAATCAAGGTTTGTATTAAGAGAAGCGATCCGTTGTTGATTTTGATCAATCACCGCCCGTTTGTCCTTAATCTCACTTTCAAGTTTTCCGATTTCGTTTTGCTTTTGTTCCAAATCACGTTGTTTTTCGGCAATGATTTGTTGTTTTTCTGTGATGGTCTGCGACTGGGTCTCAATTTCCTGATCCTGTTCGGCGATGGTTTCTAGATTTTCCTTAATCTCGCCTTCTTTCACGGCAATGGTCTCTTCCGAGGCCTTGATAATGCGATCACGCTTTTTGATCTTGGCCTTGGAGAGCATATTGACGTTGATAATGTTACGAATGATTTGCTGGTACTTATTAAGCGCCATCTCCTTCTTTTCATTTTCCATCGCCTGCTTGCGAAGATTATCTTTTTCCCGGGCCTGATCACCTTGCAGAAGTGTCAGCTTATCCATCAGCTCCTTATAGACTTGCTCTTCATCCTGACTGGCCTCTTTCTCCAGATATTCTTCTTTTAAGGTATTGTAGACTTTGATCTGCTGGCGAAGGTCGGCGGCGTCTTCCTTCATGTGTTTGAACTCGATCATCTTTTGAATGCCATCAGCACCACTGCGCATGCTGGTGACCACATACAGAAGCAAAAAAACCACCGACAGAACCATGAAGAGGTCACTGTAAGAGGTCCAGTAGCTGCCCCCGTCCTCGCCCTTGTGGTTTAATTTGTCGTAATCAAAACCCATTTGGTGAATCCCCAAAAAAGTCAGTCAACGAAACTCAATTGAGCTGTTCGGTGACTCGAGGAATTTTTTTGAGTTTAATTTGAAATGGCCCAGGAATCTGCGCCGTTATGAGGCCTTACCCTTCTCTTCCATCGTATTTTCGTCAACTAATTCTGGAGCATCATCCTCGGGTACGATGATTTGATTTTCGGCAATCTTAAAGCGCGCCCCATCGGGAATTCTTGTTTTAGGCAGAAGAACC
>JAHFAA010000524.1 GCA_023250775.1 Bdellovibrionales bacterium | reverse complement strand
TTACCATGTCGGGAAAGTAAGGGATTTTTCCAAGCGGCTCGGTAATGGTTTTACCCTCAGTGACTGCCTTTCTTACCACGACAAGATCGCGCTGAATGACGCCATTATCGACGATATCGTTACAAATCTCCAATGCGTCTATCAATGAGACACCAGAGCTAAGAAGTGTCGCCAAAGTACGGGTAAAATTGGCAAGATTGCCTTTTATGATGATCCCGCCAAAGATGGGCATCTTCATCATGAAACGATCAAAAACAAATTTTCCGACTGTTGTCTTAATCCATGCATTTAAAAGTGCGAAAATAACAAAAAGAATGGGCAGCATTATTAGAGTGTAGTTCTGCAAGAATTGAGAAATATCTATAACGAATTGAGTGATCCAAGGCGTTTGCTGTCCAGTGTCCTTGAGCATTTCCTGAAATTTGGGAACTATGAACATCATGAGGCCCCAGATAACCCCCGCCCCGATAACACAGACGATCCCGGGATATGTCATCGCCGATTTTATTTGAGATTTTGTTTTTTCGTGTTTCTCAAGATGAGTGGCAAGTTTTTGTAAAATGGTATCAAGAATACCGCCGGCCTCACCCGCTTTTACCAAATTGCAATAAAGCTTATCAAAACCTTTGTGCTTGCCAAGAGCTTCCGCCACCGTTTTACCTTCCCCGACATCTGTGGCAACTTTTTTTACAGTTCGTTTGAGGGCTGGATTTTTTTCTGACTTATATAGAACTTCCAGCGATTGCATGATGGGCACACCGGCATTAATCATGATGGCGAGTTGCTTGGTAAACTGCATAAGCTCTTTGGCGCTAAAGGCCCGGGCAAAACCTTTCTCCACAAGAAAAGCGCCAAGATCAAATTCCAAAATTGTTGGGGCCATTACCCTTTTTGGACGCAGGCCTTGGGCACGAAGAAGCTTGCGTGCTTCACGCTGGCTGGTGGCATCGATTGAGCCACGGGCCTTTTTTCCTGCTTTATCCAGGCCTTCCCATTTCCACTTTGCCATATCTTACTCTTATCCTATGTCTTGGTGACCTTGCCCTTTTCCTTGCCCTTCAGTCCGAGCATCCCAATTAACTCTTCTGGAACTGTAGAATAACTCATGGCCGTATCGGTGTCGATAAGACCACGCTCAACAGCGTTGCGTAAACTCTGATTCATGGTGACCATGCCCGATTTGTCCTGACCAATTTGCATTTGAGAATAGATCTGGTGAATTTTATCTTCACGAATTAAATTTCGAATGGCCGGAGTTGGAACCAAAAGTTCTATGGTTGCAAATCGACCAGACTCAAACGATTTTGGGATGAGCTGTTGCGCGACAACTCCCTGAAGAACAAATGAGAGCAGAGTGCGAATCTGATCTTGTTGATGCGCCGGAAAGACGTTCACAATACGATTGATCGTCTGTACACATGAGTTGGTGTGAAGAGTGCCGAAAACCAAGTGTCCAGTTTCAGCAATCGTCAAGGCCGCTTCGATGGTTTCAGTATCACGTAACTCGCCCACGAGGACAATATCAGGGTCTTGCCGCAAGAGAGATTTCAGAGCATGGTGAAAATCCAGCGTATCTGATCCAACCTCGCGCTGATTGACGAGGCAGTTCTTATGGTTGTGTACAAATTCAACGGGGTCCTCAAGAGTAATAATGTGACCAGCCTCATTTTCATTTAATCGATCGATCATTGATGCCAGCGTGGTTGATTTGCCGGAACCAGTTGGCCCAGTCACTAAAATAAGTCCGTTAGAGACATCCGTGATGGTCAGCAAAGTGTTAGGTAAATTGAGGGCCTTAAAGTCAGGAATAATAGTTGGAATTTGACGAAAAACGGCGGCCACTGCCCCTTTTGAATAAAAAACGTTCGAACGAAATCTGGCCAGACCTTTGATCCCGAATGAAAAGTCAATTTCCATATTCTTTTCAAAATCATTTTTTTGTTCTTCTGTGAGCACTTGATAAATTAGTCGTTTGGTATCTTGCGCAGTTAGGGGTGGAGTTTTGACTCGAACAATTTCCCCATGCACTCGCATCCCAGGCGAAGTACCCGCGGTAATATGTAAGTCAGATGCACCATTATCAACCATCAGTTTAAAAAGCTGCTGAATCTTGACCGACTCACCGATTCCGGCCTCTTTGGTTCGAGTGACGCTCACTTCCTTCTTCTTCGCTACTTCGTTCATAAAAACCCCTAGGAAAACTTATCTGTGCCTGAATTCGAAACAGCTTCATCAAGAGTGGTCAACCCCTGAGCGACTTTTGTCAAAGCTGCCATCCGCAGTGTTTTCATCCCTTCCTTGATAGCCTGTTTTTTAATATCATCAGAGGTACCATGCTTGAGAATGATCTCTTTAATAACAGGTGATATTGCCAGCACTTCATAAATCGCGACTCTTCCCTTGTAACCAGTTCCATTACAAATTGCACAACCCGAACCTTTGAAGGTCTTCATTTTTCGAGCAGAACTTTCAGCAATCCCGCAGGCAACAAGATCCTCGATAGGAACTTGGTATTCCGCTTTACAGCCCTCACAAATTTTTCGACATAGTCGTTGGGCGACAACAACATTCAATGCGCCGGTAACTAAAAATGGTTCGATTCCCATATTTAACAGTCGTGTTACGGTTGAAGGTGCGTCGTTAGTATGCAAAGTAGAAAGAACCATATGA
>JAHFAA010000523.1 GCA_023250775.1 Bdellovibrionales bacterium | reverse complement strand
TGGAGAAATTCTCGTCTTTACGATGTAACAATCAGAAATATTTGCTTTTCGACACCACTCCTGCGCCACACATTTCTGGCCGGGGGATTTAGAACACAAGACAGGGTCAGTTCCAATGTTCGTGTGAACCGCGCATGTACTCGTGGACACATTACAACAGAGGCTTGAACACTCATAATCAGACTGACAGGTTTCACCAACTGCGCGATTGCCTTGAATGGCCACATCGTCAAGACACTGTGAAACCAGTGAGCGATCCCAGCAGCGGTTATTAAAACAGCATTCATTGCCACCACAGGAACGACTTGAAGAACAGGTCTTCATGCTCGTGTACAGAACTTCTTGGCCCTGATAGTTCGTGAGGCTAGGACGAATCAACTGCAATTTAACCGCCGTACTCGTCGCAAGGATAACCTCTTTACCATTTTCCTCTGTCAACATTTCGATCGTTGCTGTCACGTTACATGAACCAATCCCCTCATTAGTGAATGCATCATAATTGGTAACTCTGGTATTGCAGCCATACATCCAAGCCGTCGTTCCGGCCGCGACCAAGGTGTTAAGCGTCCGTGTTGCCGGATCCCCATCACCAAAAGGATTCACGGAGCTGAAATGATCGATCTCGGGATTTAAGGCCATTTTTCCGGCACGAGGGAAGAGAAAAGATCCATACCCAGCATTGGGATCTCTTGGTGAAGCGGCATCACCACTTTTTAGAAATAATCCGGCAGGATAATTAACCCCAATACCTGATCCTGTCCCCGGCAAGGTATCGAAAAATACGGCGCTATCCGTTCCATCGGAATTTTTACCAATCTCCCACTGACTCTCACCAATGGCCCTGAAAGGCCCTTGATATCTATATGTTTGCACGCCTGTGCCCGATCCGAGTGTGAACTCTTTGTTCATGCCAAGAGAGGTCAATCCTAGATGATAATTGGAATTGAATTCACCTAAATTAAAATTATCCGGCAAACATTTTTTTACATTATTGCTGGTGAGTTCGTTGGGATAACCACTGCCTTGAAAATCGACTTGCGGTAAAGATGGACCACCGGTAACCCACGCACTATTCAGATCGGTGGGATCGGCATGTTGAAAAAGTGAATTGTCTCTAATTTTTGCATAGGCGTATAAACAACGCTCGCCTTTGGTGTCACACTTATTATTGGTTGATGTGCGATTGAAAGTTGGATCATGCTCGAGTTTCAATCCGCGACAATAGAGTCCGGGATTGCGAGGATCAAGGGTAGGTTCTTTCGTCTCCACTGCAACATCGGGCGATGTTCGATAATCATTATAATCATACAAATCATACAAGAGACGGATGTTTTCAAAAGGTCGGTTGTGCATATCTAAAATCAAGACATCAATATCTGTTTGCGGAGTCAAACCGGCTGCCCGTGCGACAGTCGCCGGAACCGTTACAGATTCCATTTCACGACCAAAATTAAAACGCACCGAAATTAGCCGATTCGAGAGGGCCGTAATGTTCAGACCTGAGAGATAAAAAAAGCCGGTGAAATTTTTTGGAATAGTAATTTTTTTACGAAATGTTCCATCGATCGGATCGACCAGTAGTCTCAATTCTGATTTGCCATTCTCAGTAATATCCGTCAAAAGACTTCCAAAACTCCCACTGCCCGGCCCGGCAGCTGGCCCATTCGTCTTTCCTGCTGCCTTTTGGGCCTGTGAGGCCAAATGCTTTCCAGAACGTACGCCTTGATTTTGGACACAACTGAAAAGGAAAATTGCGACGACAAGAAGTGTCACAACATTCACTATGTTGGAAGAAAGGGCTTTTGTACTTACTCTGTCCATTGAAACCTACTCCCCATACTTTTCGTCACTCACAAGATCAAAACTTAGCTATTTATAGCTATTTTATCCCTCTCCACTGGATAACCTGGCGGATTCTTGATCGGAACAGTAAAGTCCTGTGTTTTTAATATGTTACGATTCTATTTTTTTATGGAGAGGGCCAAAGGCTGACGAAAAAATGAGGCAGAAAGCGTGGGACCTAATAGAGAGAGACCTGCAAGGGCCTAACCTGACTGATTAAGATGGCGCGGCGTGAGGGATTCGAACCCCCGACCAACAGGTTCGAAGCCTGCTACTCTATCCAGCTGAGCTAACACCGCGTGAGGTGGACAAAAATATACCCTGATCATGGCCCATTTGGAAGAGCGAATTTGAGATTAAAAAAAGATGGAAATTTTTCACTTTATTTGCTCGAAACACCATTCCGCTCTATATAGGAGACAAAAAATTAAGAGATAAGTCTCATGAGTCATATTCTGAAGAAACTGCTGATTGTTATTAATATTCTTGTTCTTGCCATCCCCGCTTGGGCCGATGGCGTTGTTCCCCAGAGCAATGTTGAAAAACATTTCTGGAGCAAACTCGATCGAAAACTGGAACAACAGGCCAAACAGATTACAAAATTTTTGCACAAAAAAAATGAAAGCGAATTACAGGCGGAACTCATCAAGCTGCTCGCGAAAAATAAATTGGGCCGCATGTACAATGTCACCGCGACGATGGTGGAAGGCCAAGGCAGTGCGCGCGAACAGCTCTCCTATTTTTCCTCGAGAGAATACAGGCAAGACTTTAAGGCCGCGGTGGTTGAAAAAATGTTGATCGCGGGCTCCTTTGAAAAATATCTTGAAAATACC
>JAHFAA010000522.1 GCA_023250775.1 Bdellovibrionales bacterium | reverse complement strand
TGTTTATCACTGGCCTGGCCGGTATAGGCAGGAGTGGCGCCACTTCGAAGCGCATTGTAGGCGGCAAACTCAGGCGTCCCACTCATACACTCAAGCGCTATATTGGCCGGTGGTCGAGCATCAAGAGCAGAAAGTTGCATCGTCAGGTGCTGAAGATAGGCCTGACGAATTTTATTGGCAGAAAAACTACTGATGATCTGATCAAGGTTGTTGATGGCGGCTTCTCCCGGAGCGGGGGCCGGATTCACATGGCCACAAACTCGCGTGCGCAATCGCTGAGCAGCGTCGCTACAATCAAAGTTGAAAGTCGCCATGGCCTCAGTTTCACTGGTGGTGAGGTATCCGTATCCCGCATGCGAATTGGCACCCCGATAAGACACAAGAGCAATGGCGAAAGAAGACGTCGAAGTAATGGCAAACGCCAGAAGGATGAAAAATGACCTCATAAGACCCCCACTAGAGCATAACATGCGGCACGACTGGGGCAAAACCAGGCAGCTTTTCTTCCGCAAAACAATTGTGTTTTTCAACCAGGCAAAATTGCAGCATCCAGACATATTCTTTCTTGATTATCGATTGTACCCTATAATGTCGTAAATAAGAGGGGCCAAGCAAAGAAGATGATTGCAACCTCCTGTAATCATGCTTCTCCACAATCGGGATGCCTCAGTATTGTGCCATTTTTAGCGGGTGCTTAGTTACATTAACAAATGAAAACAAAGAGTTAAGAAAAGAATTTGTGGCGGAGATATTCACGATAAAATAGATGGCATTAGGAGTTTGAACATGAAAAATTATTGGCACAACATTCTAAAATTGTTGTTCATCTCTCTCCTGCTTGCCGCGTGCGTGTCCAACAATAATGACAGTAGCACCACCACCAGTAGCGGCAGTGAAATTAAGCCAACTGTGACTTATTTGAAGCTGCACAATAATCAGATTTCGATTTATGGAACGAACCTCACCTCAATCACGGGTGTGAGAATTAAGGCGCAAGAAACAGCATCGGCGATTTCAATGACGATAACCGATAAGAGCTCAGACATTGTAAAAATCTCCGCTGTCTCCCAGTTAAAGTTTGTTGCGGGTAAGCTAGCAACACTTTTTATCGCCACCGCCTCTGGAGAGTCGGCCATTCCCATTTACGTCGAATTACCTGACGTCGTCGGAGTCCAAGGCCCGCCCGGAGACAAGGGCGCGACAGGGGATAAAGGTGCTACAGGAGACAAAGGTCTGACGGGAGATACAGGTCTAACAGGAGACAAGGGGCCGACAGGGGATAAAGGACCGACAGGAGACAAAGGTCTGATTGGAGATAAAGGCCCACGTGGAGATCAGGGAGCTCCGGGTGAAGTTGGATCGGGAGTGAGTGGTATCTTTCTCTTAGGTGCCGATATTGGTTTTACCGACGATAGTATTCACGATGTCTACTGCCATTATATTTGTAGTAGCGACACTTCCCCTGCTCCATTTCCCCTGCACTATGTGGCCAATCATAATGGCAATTTAAAATACTTAACAGTCCAAGCAGACGACGCCGTGAGTGGTTATGGGGGACACGGGATTGGTAATATGAAAGTTGACGTTATCGTACTTGTCAATGGTGCACAAACAGATTTACAGGTTTCCTTCGCCAAGACAGACACCTTTCCTGTTGCAAAAATGGACATTGCCGACCAAGTTGCTGTTACCGCTGGTGATACGATTTCTTTCCTCGTCCATACAGCTGATGGCACAAGCGACTTCTTTGGTTTGCATGGTAGTGTAACCTTGGAATAAAGCAATTGATTAAGAAAATCGATCTGGCACGTTCTGCGCTTCCTGTAATCATTTTTGCTGCTGTTCAGTTTTGTACCAGTAGCGTTTTTGCTCACATGGATAGTGCAAAATTGTTTGCCTTGTTTGTCGGGATACTGTCTTTGGCGCTGCTTGAGTTGGCGTCAATGGATGATCGGCCGACCATCGACTGGAAGTGCCTGCTTTTGTTGTTCCTTCCGCTGCTGGCCTCTCTCCCGGGTATCCTCGTCACTTTGGGCAAGGCCAATTACTACCTCCCCATTACACTCTCGTCTTGGTCTCTATGCATTCTCTGGGCCCTGCAAATCAAATCGATTTATCGTGCGGAAAAGGCAAACTATTTTATTCTGAGCATCGGCATTGTCATTTTAGTTGAGGTTTTGATTGGCTTAATCATGACTGTCTCTTCTGATGTGGGCTTCCAAAATACACTTTTCACTTCGAGAGTCATGTCCACCACCGGGAATGCCAACTACTTCGCAAGTCTGCTAATCCAAATCATCCCTCTTTTTTTTGTTCTTGCTCTTGAGCGTCCACGGAAGCTACCAATCGTGATTTTGTCCTTTGCCGTTTTGGCGGTTATTTTAACTCAATCAAGAAATGCCATCGGTACGACAATTTTTTCGGTTGGCCTGGCCGCGATCGTTTTCAGAAAAGATCTCAACATAAAAAAAATAGTGCTTGCTCTTGGCCTGTGTATTTTAACCCTGATCGCTTTGTATTTTTTGGGAAATGATTTTGTCGTGAATCTGGTGCAACGATTCAAGGACCTTGTCGGACAAAGGGCCGAAGGTAGTATGGCGCGGTTGATGATCTGGGATGCGGCGGTTTCCATCATTAAAAAATCACCTTGGATTGGTTTTGGGCCAGGTTCCTTCT
>JAHFAA010000521.1 GCA_023250775.1 Bdellovibrionales bacterium | reverse complement strand
CTCTTGAAACTGGCAAATTGCCTGAGGCCTTCAAGCCTTTTACACAGCCAGTTCAAGTCAATACAGGAATGGAAACTTCTGCTACACTAAACTAAAAAGAAGTATTCCAAATTTCCTGGTGTTTTACATGAATAATAAGCTGATGGTTTCTTTCACGGCTTTGACCTGCGTAATGTTGGTCAAAGCCGTTTTATTTTTTCCCTCTATAGCGGCTGCGGACGACAAAGTTCCAAACGTGAAGAACATGACCTCTAACAAGCAAGCCGAGGAAGTTAAGGCCGAGGTTAGCGAGTTCGACAGTACCTCCGACACCGTTCACCTTCACTCTGTCGGATTGGGGATCGGCGAAACGTTCTTGAAGGGTGACTTTAAAAACAATGGCGACGACGCCATTACTTTTGACCTTATTTATAATTACTCTGTCAGCCATTCTTTCGATCTTATGGTGGACGTCCATCACTCTGAACACAAAATCGGCGCAAAACACGTAACCCTCAATGGAATTGCCCCTTTCATTAAGGCCAAAATTTATCAATACGACGCTTTCTCGCCTTTCTTTGGCGGAGGCATTGGTTTTTACGCCCCCACAGTGAAACGTGAAGTGAACGGCGCTCTCAAAGAGTCTCAATCCAAAACAGTCCTTGGCTATGAACTTGGTGCAGGATGTGAACTTCGACTCAATCGAAATATGTTAGCTGGAGTTATGGGACAGTTGTACAATCCTTTTGATGTTAAACAAGAAACTGACCCAGTTGTGCAAGGATACTACTATAAACTCCTCATCTTCGCCCTCTATACCTTCTAGTCACGGACAACCTCGGCGCCTCTACGTCGTAACCGGAAAAGGTGGCGTTGGTAAAACTGTTCTCTCCATGGCCCTGTGCCTATACCTAAAATCACAAGGGCGAACCGTCTTCTACAATGGCTTCGATCAGTTACCCAATCAGGAATTGCTGGATAAATTAGGCATCAACTATTTACCTTTTACCGTTAATGAAAGTGCCGAAATCTATGTCGGAACTAAGTTAGGATCAAGAACACTTGGGAATTGGGTCATGCGGGCGCCTTTTTTCAAGGCCCTGTTCCAAATGATGCCCGGGTTGGCGAGCATGATTCTCATGGGACATCTTATCAAGGCCGCAGATGACGAGCCGGAAGCGAGTATTGTCATTGACTCACCATCAACAGGACATGCACGTGTTCTCTTTGAATCCACACAAAATTATAAGGAAATGTTTGGCACAGGTCTGATCGTTGAAGATATAAAAAAAATGCAATGTTTTCTGTCAGAACCAAACCACCTGCGCACAATTATTTGCGCACTTCCTTCAGAACTTCCTCTTGAGGAAGGGAAGGAACTTTTCGACTATTTGAAAAAATCTCAATATCAGGATGTCGGACTAATCCTTAATGACTCCCTTTTTGAATTGATGCAAGATGAAGACATTGTCCTGCGAGATGTCCCAAAAACCCTGCAAGCCAAAGTTGAACTTGAGATGAATCTTACGCGCGTTTTTGGCGCAGATATCGATCTCATCATTCCTAAAATTACAGATTCCAATCCCGAATCACTTATCCACAAACTAAGTCAAAGAATGGGCCCACTCGCATATGGCAGAAATTAAACACAAACCTATTGAAATCTTTTGCGGAACAGGTGGAGTGGGGAAAACTACCTTGGCCACCTCACGTGCCTTATATCTGGCCTCCATGGGGCACAAGGTTCTTCTGATTACGATTGATCCGTCCCATCGCCTCAAACAAATTCTCAACATGAAAGAAGAGGAATCGGGGGTTACTGTCCAGATTCCTCTTGTCCGTTTTTCTAGCTTAGACACCTCCGCCCCACTCGATGGAACTTCCTCGAATCAAAGTTTCGACGCTTTACTACTCTCCCCGCGGGCCACGCTTCAACGTATGAACCAAGCGGACACCGGCACTCTCTATTTTGAAAATCCGATTTTAGAAATTCTCACAAGACCCAATGGTGGAATGAGTGAGATCATGGGGATCATTGAAGTCCAATATCAGCTCACGCAGCAAAAATATGATGTGGTGGTTTTAGACACACCTCCCGGAAAGCATTTCATTGATTTCCTCGAGGGAAGCGCCAAAATTCAGCGTTTTTTTGATAAAACCTTTGTCGAAATTTTTCGTTATGTCGGAAAGTCTTTTGATCGAGAGCATGCCAGCACTCTGGATACGTCCGAAAGTCCGACGCACAAAGAAGGTAAAGCAAAAAAAATGATGAATATGCTAGTTTCATCTGGCATTAAACAGCTTCTCAAATATTTAGAAAAAGTAACCGGAATTGGCTTCGTTGAGACCTTCATTGATGCTGTCATTACACTTTATCGCAATCGAAATGCATTTTTAGAAGCGCTTAAATTTCAGGCCACACTTAAACAAGTGAATCAGTCAAATTGGTTTTTGGTGACAGCGGCGGATCAAGTAAAGGCCAATGAGGCCTTGGGTCTGCAAAAAACCGCAGTGATTTTTATGCATCAAGATAACTACTTGGTGATCAATAAGTGCCTGGGTGATGATCTCAAGAATTGGTTCCCAACACATGAGGCATCTCAACAACTACGAACCTTTTTACTTGATAAGGAAGCTGAATTGATTAAGGCAGGCCAGCAACAATTCAACAATATTTTGCGCTTTCCGGAAATTTTGTCTGACTC
>JAHFAA010000520.1:1826-2689 GCA_023250775.1 Bdellovibrionales bacterium | reverse complement strand
CAAAGAACATTTGCCCGAATTGGTAAAATTTTATCGCCCTGAAAATCTTGATCGTGGTCTCAATACCTTTTACACCTTGTCTGAGTCATTGAATGAGGAAGCAATCAAAAAAGTAAAAGAAATTCAGCGTGAGGCCGCAAAAAAAATCTATGAAATTATGAATGCCCCAGAGAGTGATGGGCCGATTCCATATTTCACCGTTCAGCTGGCCGAAGTCTTAGGTGTCAGTGAAAAACGTGAGCAAGGAGTTCTCCAATGAAAAGCATGATCTTAGTAGCTTTTTTACTCTTGGTGTGTTTTTCAACCTCGCGCGCGGGCGAATTCACTGGGGCCGGAAAGCGGGCCGTAGCGGTACTTGAAGGACAACAAATTTCCTGGGCCAGCTTGGAAAGTTCCGGCCATGCCCTCGTTGCCAATGGGGAATTTACCGGTGGTGGAAAATCGGTGCCGATGCCTAAACTCAAATATGTTGTGGCGCCAGATGAGGCCTATGAGATCAGCGATATTGACAGCATTAAATTCAAACCTGCCTCAGGGAATATGATTCGACCTGCCGTTGACGGCCTTCCAAGCAACAAAACCTGGAATGATGTGGAGTTTCTTGAGGCCCATGGTCGTCGCCTGAATCCCTCGAGTCTTGAGGCCGTGATTTATAAAAAGTAACTGGCCTAAATAATAAGTGCAGTTTATCTTTGGGACATGACCGAAAAACTGCACAAGACTTGGCTGGTCCATCTTGAAAATGAGCTAAATGCCCCTTACATGATTGAGCTTCGAGCTTTTCTGGTTGCAGAATTAGAAAAGAAAAAGACCATCTATCCTCACGGGAAAGATATTTTTAATGCCTTCAATTTTACTCCCCT
>JAHFAA010000520.1:0-1816 GCA_023250775.1 Bdellovibrionales bacterium | reverse complement strand
GGACCAGGTAAAAGTGGTGATTATTGGCCAGGATCCCTATCATGGTCCCGGTCAGGCCCATGGGCTGTGCTTTTCAGTCTTGCCAGGC
Source organism: Bdellovibrionales bacterium (assembly GCA_023250775.1). Taxonomy (GTDB): domain Bacteria; phylum Bdellovibrionota; class Bacteriovoracia; order Bacteriovoracales; family Bacteriovoracaceae; genus GWA2-49-15. The sequence goes on along the minus strand of JAHFAA010000520.1, from coordinate 1,728 downwards.
GTCGCCATACCTCCTTCCCTGATGAACATTTATAAAGAAATTTCAAGCGAGTTTACCGCCCAGATGCCGTCTCATGGCTGTCTAATCGACTGGGCCAAGCAAGGCGTGCTTCTTCTCAATACCACCCTTACCGTTGAACAAAATAAGGCCATGTCCCATGCCGGAAAAGGCTGGGAAAAATTCACTGATCGAGTGGTGGAAATTCTCAATTCCTCGCGCGAAAATATCGTTTTTCTTTTGTGGGGTTCCCATGCTCAAAAAAAGGCGCAAAATGTTGACCGGCGCAAACATCTGGTTTTGACTGCGCCTCATCCATCACCCCTGTCCGCCTATCGCGGGTTTCTCGGTTGTGATCACTTTAAAAAGGCCAATCTTTATCTCAAAGAGCATGGACAGACCTTGATCGATTGGGTGCCGAAAACGACTTAAAGATAACGCATTTCTATTGTCGAATTGCCCTTGGCATTTTTGGTGATTTGAAAATGCGCCGGGAGCTGCTCATTGAGGGAAGGAATGTGCGAGATAATTCCCACCTGCTTGCCTTTGCTCGCCAAAAGTTGCAGCCCCTCAAAAGTTTCTTGAAGAGAGTCACTGTCGAGACTGCCAAGACCTTCATCGATAAAAAAAGATTCAATTTCGGCATTGCCTTTGAACAGCTCTGAAAGACCAAGCGCCAAGGCAAGGCCCACCAAAAAAGTTTCTCCGCCGGACAGCGAGCCCATCTTCCGATGATTTTGGCGATGCTGCTGGGTTTGTCCAAAAAAAGTATCTTCCACAAAAATTTCATGCCCATGGGAGTTGGCGACGGACTTTAAACGGTAGCGACCTTGGCAAAAAGAGGACAATTCACGGTTGGCGAGGTGAATAAGATAATGTTCGATCGAGTTCAAGATATAATCACGAAATTCTCCGCGTCCTAATACATTGAGAAGATCCGTCAGTGGGAGATATTCTTTTTCAATGGTGGCCAAGGCCTGTTGCGCCTGAGCCAAGTCAACGCTGACCTGGGATTTAAATTGTTGTGCCAAGGTATTTTCGCTGATTTGATTTTTGATATACTGCAGATCGCTTTCAAGCTGCACTTTTTGCAGCAGCAGTTCCTGTTTTAAAAATAAATCAAGCGATGAAAATAATTGATGATCATTGAAGGCCTCATTCTCTTTAGGAATGAAAGTAAGAGCGTAAAGAGAATTGGTGAAGGGAGCATTGAGGTCATGAAAGGGTAAACGTTTCGCAAGCGTGTCGAGATTTTGTAGCGTGTTGCCAATGCCGGTCTCGATTTCCTTCTCTTGGCCGGTGCAGAGTTCGAGCTGATTCAAGTAATAGTCCCGTTTCCTTTTGTACTCAAACAACTGACTTTGCAATTGATCGCGCTTTTGCTGAAGAGAATTTAGGACATCACTATATTTTGCCAATGGCCCATTGACTGAAACTGAGGACAAAGAGTGGGCGGCCTTTTCCAGAAGAGAAACGCGTTTTTTCCAATGCTCTAAGAGTGAGAGAAGGGGAGAATCTTCTAATGCGCGCTCAGAAATCTTTTCACGAATATCAGTGGCAACTTTCTCCAAGGCCTTTTCCTCACCGTGGATATACTTCAATTTTCCAAAATCACGCAGGTATGATTCAAAGTTTGTCTGTTCGGTGGCAATCTCATCGGAGATTTGCTCAAGGTCGCGGAAATATTTCCGGTAAAGACTTTGAACATGATCGGCGGAACGCTGGTGCTCT
>JAHFAA010000124.1 GCA_023250775.1 Bdellovibrionales bacterium | reverse complement strand
CATCTGGACTCGTTTGAGAAGACTGTTCTTTTTCTCGTCATTTTGATTTTTTTAATTTCTTTTCCTGATATGCCCAAACTCGATCACTACGATGCACTCAAACTCTATTTTGATCCGGATGAAAAGATTTCGAATTTCTTCTGGTCCTTTTTGAGCATGAACTATATGCCTTTTAAAAAATATCCGGAGCTTTTTCGAGTCGCCCTTGGCATGCATTTTTATTTCGTGGTTTTTGGCCTTTTTCTGCTCACATTCTATGGCCTCTTAAGATATTTCTTATGCCGACGACTTGGCCTTTTGGGAGTTTTTGCACTTTTATCCTCATGGTCTTTTTCCAAATTGCTTTTCAATAATTATCCTGCATGCATTCAAGCCACAGTTGGGATTTTCTTTATCTGGTCTATGATGTGGGCGATAAAAAGCGCCTCTTATCGCTCGGGCCTGTTCTTTGGAATGATCGGTTTTTTATTGACCATTTTTGATGCAAGGAATCTGGTTGTTTATGGCGTGGGACTGAGCGTCCTGCTTATCCAGTTTTTAAATGAAAAAACTTTTTGGTTCAGAAAGCAATTTTTAAAATATAACCTTGTGGGAATCGTGCTGATCACACTGGTGATGCTTTTTAAGGATTTCGCCAACGTTTCAACTCATCACGAGCTTAATATCATGGCCGATGTTGCAGATCTTTTGCGACGAAAGGCCTTTTTTATCCTTAGCTGGATCGGACTTCCCTTAGCGCTGGTGAAAATCTTTGCCAGCGAGAAGCTTATTTTCAAGTCCTTTCAAATCCCGCGCGAAAAACTAATTCAGTTCATTTTATGCATGAGCACACTCGTCATTTGTTCCAAATTTCTTGGCCAATCGATTGGCGGCTCTATCGCGCTCATGGCAACAGTAACCGTTTTCTCCCTCATCCCTCTGGAATTGGTTTTCCAAACGATGGCGCGAGTCAGATCGAAACGAAACATGATCTATCTTCTCTACATTCTCATCTGCCTTCTAGACTCCCACTTTGAAGGAAGACTAAAGATTTTCATTAAATTCATTGATAGTTAGGCAAATATAAAGTTAAATATAGATGTGAGTAGAAAACTTAAATTTAAGTCGAGACTTACTGAACAATCGCTAAACCGCTTTTTTGAAAATAAATTCTTCTATCTTGACCAGAGCAACATTGATCTTTTTGTGATGGTAGACCCGAAAGACTCTTCTTTTAAATATATTTCTAACTATTTCGGCCTGGAAAAAAACAAACGATGTGGCGTTATGTCGGTCAGTAATGACGGCCCTCTGGAATACCATCTCGTGGACAATGCATGAGTTTGCCCATTGCTTTCGCCGCTCTTCAAAAGCATGTTGAAGAGTTGTTTGCCTCTAATCTCAATCCCAAAGTTCATCGCAAGGAAGAATACGAACTCGTCACAGACCTAGACCTGCTCTTGTCGCAAGAGGTGAAGAGTTTTATTGCTAAAAAAAATCTTCACTTTTTGAGCGAAGAGGAGGACGAAAAACTCCTCCAATATCCCTTGGTAATTCTCGACCCCATAGACGGTACAAAAGAATTTGTTCGGGGTAATCCCGAATACGCCTTGTCTTTGGCATTCATGCAGTCAGCACGCTTAAATCATTGCGACAATTGGGGATGGATTTTTAATCCCGTTTTCAGCAAATTTAAAGTTCCTTCTCGCGAGAAAGGAAAATTGCTCGGCTTTGTCTCACGGAGTGAATGGGAAGATGGCCTTTATTCGAATTTCAAGAGTAACGTTATTAAACTCTGCCCCGTTGGCAGTATCGCTTTCAAGCTCGACCTCTTGGCTAAAAATTATTGCGATTTCGTTATCACCCTCAAAGGCAAAAATATTTGGGATATTGCCGGCGGCACGGTCGAATGCCAGAAAAAAGAGATTAAATTGTTTCACAAGAAGAAAGAGTTGGAATCTTTCGATTCAATACGCTATACATCGCCCATGACGTGGTGTCGGGAAGATCACTTTAAAACAATTGCCGATAGTTTTAAATTATGACATTTAAAGTAAAAGATTATTATTTCAAAAAAGCGAAGAAGGAAAATTACCTTGCCCGCTCGATTTACAAGCTGGAAGAAATTGACGAGCGGTTTAAAATTCTCAAAAAAGGTGATCTTGTTGTTGACCTCGGCTATCACCCAGGCTCCTGGATTCAATACACCAGTGACGTAATCGGCAATGAGGGCCAGGTTGTTGGCCTCGACTTGAAAGAAATTAATCAAAAATTATTCCGCTTAAAAAATGTCAGTCTGTTTAAAACGGATTTTTTTGAGCTCAAATCCCTTGAAGAGCTTGGTCTCACTCAAAAAGTTGATGTCCTCTTGTCAGACATGGCCCCCAACACCACTGGTGTAAAAAGCGTTGATCAGGCCAGGAGCCTAAATTTAGTTGAAGGGATTTTTGGAATCTTGCCGTTATTTTTAAAATATAACGGCAAGATGGTGGTTAAACTCTTCGAGAGTCAGATGGCACAAGATTTTCTTCGCAAACAAAAATCTCTTTTCAACGAGCTTCATTTCCTGCGTCCACAGGGAACACGCACCGTCAGCAAAGAGTATTTCGCCATCGGACTTGGGTATAAACGTCCGAGTGACAAAGCTGCCTCCAAATCCTAATTAGCGCAAATGAACGATTTTCGTATTGTAAACGTAAGGAGGAAAAAGTCCTGGGCGTAAATCGCGTGCGCGTTCAATCGTTAGTGTCGCGCCGCCTAAGCAACCGCGTAACTGACATTGTTGAGTCGTAATTCTAAAACGTGTAAATTCGCCTGAAGTCTGCTCAACTGTGGCGCTGGTGATCACATTACCGTACTGTGACAGTTCTTCAAATTCCCTAGCATTAGCTGCAACAACCGAAAGAAGCTCTAAGCTTTCTTTGGAGAGCTTCCTCTCGCCAGCGAACGAACCAACACTCATCAACATAAGAGCAACAGCAAAAATATAACCAAATTTCTTCATATAAAATCTCCTTAACTCTCAGAAAATTCTGATTTGCCGGACCGTATTGCCGCGCATTCACCTTGTCTTGTAGAAAAAAGCTTTACTGAAAAAATTACATGCAACTAAAAATGGCGTCCCTTCACCTAAATTGCTATAAATTAGTCTATGAATACAACAACAAAATTTGACACTATCGTAGTAGGAACCGGCCCTGGTGGGTCCTCCGTTGCCAGCTCCCTTACAAGAAAAGGCCAGAAGGTCTTGATGTTGGAATGGGGCAACGATACTCCCTTTGACGGCTCAAAAGCTGGGGCCTTGGGAATCATCGGAACGCCAGGCAAGAATTATACCATCACCTCAGAGGGAATGATTGTCGGAAAGGGAACCACGGTCGGCGGCAGCACCTCCATTTTCTGTGCTTCAGCCTATCCTCCACCCCTTACGATGTTTAAAAAATACGGAGTCGATCTCCAAGCCGAGCTTGATGAAACCCGCAAAGAACTTCCCATCGGAAAATTGAAAAGTGAGCTGGTCGGCCCTCATGCAAAAATCATTGCCGATTCTGCAAAAAAACTTGGCCATAATTGGGATCAGCTGGATAAATTTATTTATCAAGATAAATGCCGTCTGGGCTGTTTCATGTGTTTCACTGGATGCCCTCATGGCGCAAAATGGACGGCACGAAATTATGCTCACGATGCTGTCGCAAACGGTGCAACTCTTATCACGCATGCAAAAGTTTTAGAAATTATTATCGAAAACAACACCGCTCAAGGTGTGAAATACTCCCATCACGGATCGATCGAAACGGCCCATGCTAAAAATATCATTATTGCCGCCGGAGGTCTGGGAACACCGGTTCTTCTGAGAAAGGCAGGCATTAAAGAGGCCGGAAAAAATTTCTTCGTCGATCCTATGGTTTTGGCATTTGGTCTTATCGATCAGCTTCCTGGTGGCGGAGAAGTGCCCATGACTGGCGGAATGCATCTTGCTGAAGATGGAATTATGCTGTCGGATCTTCCGCTCTATCCTTTGGTCTACAGACTGCTGGCAATGCAGAAACTTCATTTTAAGAATGCCTTTAACCACAAGCAGGCTGCCGGGATTATGGTTAAAGCAAAAGATGATCTAAGCGGAGAAGTGACTGATCGTGGAGGTGTCCACAAAACTCTTACGGAGAAAGATCACTGGAGACTTAATACAGGTTACGATCTTGCCAAAAATATTTTAGAAAAGGCCGGCGCGAAAAATATTTTCAAAACTATGATTATCGCCGGACATCCAGGTGGCACCGCTAAAATTGGCGATGTGGTCGATACAAATCTTATGACGAGGTTTAATAATCTCTATGTCTCAGACTGCTCTGTCATCCCAGAGGCCTGGGGTCTTCCTCCAAGCTTGACGCTGATTACCTTAGGAAAAAGGCTGGCAAAGCATCTTGATTCAAAGGCCGTTTGACGAATGGAAAAAAACAGTTGCGGTGTCGGTTTTTTAGTTTCCTTAAAAAATCAGCGCTCTCATGAAATTTTGCAGCACAGTCTGCATGCTTTAGAGCGCATGGAACATCGAGGCGGCGTAGGGCCGGACAATATCGGTGATGGTGCCGGTGTTATGACCAGCATTCCCTACAAATTATTTGATCGGGCACCGGATACTTTTGCTGTAGCTTCACTCTATATGCCGCAAGATTCTGAAAAACGAAAACGTTCGTTGAAGGTTTTTGAAGAAACTTTTTGGCAGTATGGCCTGAAAGTCTGCGCCTACCGTGAAGTTCCAATTGATGTTTCCGCCCTAAGCCCTCGGGCAAAAAAACTAATGCCCAATATGATTCATGCCATCATCGAGAGACCCGAACATTGTCGAACGGTTTATTCGTTTGAGCGTCTACTTTATCATGCGCGCCAAACCACGCGCACTAAAGAAAAAGAGAATGGCATCCATCGCGAATTTTATTTCAGCTCACTTTCTCCTCGAAGCCTTATTTATAAGGCCTTGTGCCGTAGCCAGGATTTAAAAAAGTTTTATCTGGATTTACAAGATAAGAGATTCGAAACAAATTTTTCTTTATTTCACAGACGTTTTTGTACCAATACTATTTCCACCTGGGATAAGGTGCAGCCTTTCCGCCTGATCGCTCACAACGGAGAGATCAATACTATTGAGGGCAATAAAGCTTGGGCCATCACACGTGAAAAAGATTTAGGTTTAAAGACTGACGAGTTGATCACACACATTGGCCAAAGTGATTCTGGAAATCTCAATTGTATCGCCGAAGGTCTGCGCTATCGCAGTAGTATTCCCAAGCTTGCTGAAACTCTGGCTATTTTAATTCCCCCTGCCAAATCAGGAAGCAATTTTTATAAATTCTGGAGTCGAGGCATGGAACCCTGGGATGGCCCTGCCATGGTCGCCTTTAGTGATGGTAAAAATATTGGGGCCCGTCTTGATCGAAACGGTTTTAGGCCTTGTCGCTGGCAAAAAACCCAAGATCATTTTTTTCTCTCGTCCGAGGCCGGAGTTTTCCAGGTGAATCCGGAAGAGATTTTGGAAAAAGGTGCTCTTTCTTCAGGCGAATCCGTCACGATCAATGTCCTGTCTGGGAGTATAAGCTTTCTTGATCCCAAAAATTTTCCCGATAACATTAATGCACACTTCGATCCCCAGACAATTCCTCTGGAATATTTGCCTCCGATCGTCAGCTCAGAAAAATTGCTACCCAGGCAGAAACTTTTTAATTTTTCAAAAGACGAAGTGGAAAAAATTATTATTCCTATGGCCGTGGATGAAAAAGAACCGCTTAGCTCCATGGGAGATACGGCCTGTCTTCCATTTCTGTCAGAACATTCTCGATCACTTTTTGATTTTTTCTATCAAGACTTCGCTCAGGTCACCAATCCTCCGATTGATTACATCAGGGAAAAAGTGGTGACTGATATGCGTGTTTTCCTCGGGAGAAAGCCCAATATTTTTGAGCCGAAAGAATTTATTCCTCTTAAGCCATGTTTAGAATTGGAAGGGCCGGTGATTTCTCTTGGGCAGATGGCCCACCTCAAATCGCTCGACGCCAATCCGCAACATCACGACCTGCGCTCCCGCACAATTGATATAACATTTCAGGCGAAATGTTCTCTTCAAGATTTTTTTAAACGTCTTGATGAAATTCGAGATGACGCCGTCATGGCGCTTAAAAATGGCATCAGTTTACTGATTTTAAGCGATCGCAAGGCGAACAAAGACCATCTTCCCATTCCTTCACTCTTGGCCATGTCCTATCTTAATCTTGGTCTGAACAATACCGGTCGCCGACTGCGCACCTCACTCATTCTTGAGGTAGGGGATGTAAGAACTCCTCATCAACTTGCCTGCTTACTTGGATACGGCGCCTCAGCCGTTTGTCCCTATCTGGCAATTGAAACCGTGCTGGCCTCGACAGATTCTAAATTGGCGCAACTGTTTATTGATCAAAGAGAGCGCCGTTATATTCAGGCCATGAATGATGGGCTTTTGCGTATTATGTCGAAGCGAGGCATTTCTGTTTTTCGTTCGTATCAAGGCTCGAAGCTCTTTACTCCTCTGGGCCTAGGTCAGGATGTTCTGGATAAATTTTTTACTGGAAAAATTTCAACGCTGGGCGGTTACTCTCTCGAAAATGTTTTCAAGCTTATCAAAAATTCATGCAGATTTGATGACAAAGAATTAGAAAATAGTTTTCTCTTTAAAGAACATGCCGGTATGAAAATGGGGGAGTCCCATACGCAGACCTCTTTGCGTGCACGGGCCTTACATAAAATTCTTGAGGAAAAGAATTTATCCGTTCTGCATAAAAGTTTTAAAGAATTTTCAGCAGAAGTCGAAGAAAAACCCCTTCTCATTCGTCATCTTTTGGCCCCCATCACTAGGCCAACGCCGATCAATCTTGAAGATGTTCAACCCGTAGAAGAAATTCTTAAAACCTTTGGAAGTGGTGCCATGTCTTTCGGCGCGATCAGCGCTGAGGCCCAAAGAGATCTTATTTTGGCGTTTCGTGAAATTAACGGTCGAAGCAATAGCGGCGAGGGAGGAGAAAATCCCTACTATCACACCGAGGGGATTACTGCCTCCATTAAACAAATTGCCTCCGGCCGCTTCGGCGTGACGGCTGAATATTTAGTGACTGGAAATGAAGTACAAATCAAAATCGCCCAAGGTGCCAAGCCCGGAGAGGGTGGGCAGCTGATGGGCGTGAAAGTTACTGAAGCTATCGCCAAAGCGCGTTTTACTTCTCCAGGTGTAGAGCTGATTTCGCCTGCACCTCAACACGATATTTACAGTATCGAAGATTTAAAACAGCTCATTTATGAAATCAAGCAACTTTCTCCTGATCTTAAAGTTTCTGTAAAACTTGTTTCTGGCGATAATATTGGGCCTATCAGTGTTGGCGTCGTAAAAGCGGGAGCCGATATTATTTTGATTTCAGGCGGTGATGGCGGGACTGGTGCCGCTTCACTGTTATCCATGAAACATGCCGGCCTGCCACTTGAAGTAGGTCTTCTTGAGGTCCATCGCGCACTGGTAGAAAATGGTTTAAGGGGCAGCGTCATCCTACGTGCCGATGGAGGTCTCGCCACTGGAAAAGATATCGTGATTGCGGCCTTGTTAGGTGCTCAGCAGTTTGATTTTGGGAAGCTTCTTTTGGTGGCAGAAGGTTGTATCATGGCGCGAGTTTGTGAGAAAAATACTTGTCCCACGGGAATTGCCTCCCATTCTGAGAAATTGAAGGCAAATTACCAAGGTGAGTCCGCTAAAATTGTCAGACTTTTGCATTGCCTTGCTTTGGAAGTGAGAGAAATTCTCGCCTCTATGGGTTTTTCATCACTGGAGCAAATTATCGGCAAAAACCATTTGCTTGAGGCCAAGACAAAACATAGTGCTCTCATTTCGAGTAGAAATTTGGAGCTAAAACATTTTTTTAAAAAAAATGAAAGAGAAATCCCTAGCGCCAATTTCAAAACTGAGACTCATTCAGAACTTAATCAGAAAATTATTCACGAACTGGGAAAAAAAACCCAGTATGCAATCCAAAATCAAGACCGTGCTATTCCTGCGACCCTCTCTGGTCTTTACGCCCTTGAACACGCAAAAAAGGCCACCATCAAACTACCAGCAAAAGTGAGTTTGAAGTTTACGGGTTCAGCCGGCCAAGGCTTTGGGGTTTTTAACGTCGCCAATCTCGATCTTCGCCTTGAAGGTGAGGCAAACGATTCTGTTGCCAAGGGGATGAGTGGAGGTTTCGTTGTCATTACTCCTGATATAAAAAGCGCGTCTTATCAATCCGAAAAAAATACCATCATCGGGAATTGCGCACTCTATGGTGCGACGGGTGGAACTTTGTTCGTTCATGGAAAAGCAGGAGATCGTTTTGCCATCCGAAATAGCGGTGCCGTGGGCATTGTCGAAGGTGTCGGCCTTCACGCTTGCGAATATATGTCAGGTGGCTTGATCTGGATTTTAGGTGAGCCAAAAGGCAATCTTGGTGCTGGCATGTCGGGCGGTTCTATTTACCTTCAGCGCGCTTATCTGAAAAAGGTGAACGCCGATTATATTACAGAAGTTCCCGTCCTGCCTCAGGACTGCGAAATGCTCCAGCAGTTGGGAAAACATTATTACGAGCAAACGGGTAGTAAAACCATGCAAGCGATTCTAGAGCAAAACAAAATCAATCATGACTTTATAAAACTTCTACCTCTGAGCAATATTAAAATCTAACTTCGGCGGTTGCATTCATATTCCACGATTCATTTTCCAATGAATGGGAACCATTGACACCAAAGCAGGCCAAAGGAGTCGCGCTTGTTGCGGCGGTTCCGGCGCGTGGACAAAACAGAAGGCTTCCGCCAATAGTTCTTTCTGCACCGGCCACAAACATTGGAGTTTCGTCGCGATTAAAGGCACCGCGAATAAATGTACTTGCACGAAGCTGGGGAATAACAAGTCCAAGATCCAGTTGCCCAACACTTCCAACGGGACTGTACTGATAAGTCACGCCACCAACAACCGCGAGGTTTGGATTAACTTGATAAGTTCCTTGAACTCTGGTCGTGACTCTATTTGGGAGAACACCCAAAGTCTGGCCAAAGCCATCAAGACCGCTACTTCCATCCGTTGAACTTGGAAAGGCAGTTTTAAAAGAGGGCATCAGTTCAAGCTCCACATTGGCATCGATGCGAAAACGACGTGCGACCTGCAAGCTCATATCCACTCTCGTTCGGCTGATTAAGTTAAAGTCACCTTCAAAACGCGAATCATCGTCGCTCATAGCGGAATATGATTTCACCCAAACGCCACCCTCTAATGTTAAATCCGTGCGTGCCTGAAAGGTAAATCCTTGCAATGCAAGTTTGGGTGACACAACTCCCAGTCCGGTATTGATATAGAGAATGCCAGTCTGAAGCGTCTCATTGCTATGGGCGAGAGCGAAAGTGTTATGAGTATAGGCGATGGCGGTTGAAAGAAAACTTTGCAAAGTGAACCCGGCACCGAGACGGTTCACACCCTTTAAGTCGACCGCGACACCCATAACCGCATCACCTTGGCCTAACTCACCAAAGAAAACGCGCACGGCCGTGCCGCCGGAACTCTGGAGGCCAGCAGTAATAGTGGTGGAGTTACTACTTTCAAAGGGATTAAAGGAGGATCGTCCAGTGGTTACTTCTCTTAAAAATTTACCAAGTGGAGTATCAACGTGCA
>JAHFAA010000519.1 GCA_023250775.1 Bdellovibrionales bacterium | reverse complement strand
TGGATTTTTGTAATCTCGACTTTGTACTGTTCTGCCAATTTGTTGGCTTCCATCAATTTTGAATTGGCTTCCTCATCGAGTCTTGTTGTTTTGTTTTCACGTGTCTCAATCACAAAGCGTAGCTTAGAGAAAAGAATCGTACTGAGGAGAATAAAAAAGACTATAAAAATAACAAATTGATATGGAAGCGTGTAATCTGCTCCCAACTGCTTAAAAATAGCAAATACTGGATTCATGTGTGACCTTAATTATTTATGCACATGAATAAACTGCACTAAATTTTTAGTCAAGTTGAAATCTTGAATGACGCTTTGTTTTTTATAAGTTTTATGCAGGATATGAGAAATGCGTCAGGTATCATCACGCATTTTTGTAGTTCCGTGAAAAATTACCCCTTCCTCAACAATGAGCGAGGGAGTTGTGATTGTTCCTTCAAATCTAGCAGGGCGTAATATTTCCACCCTTGAACTCGCGCGAACATTTCCACGAACCGTGCCCGAGATCAAAATAACATTGGCATTGATGTCTGCATTGATGACGGCGGATTCAGATATGATGATGGAGTCATTGGAATAGATCGTGCCATCGACTATCCCGGCTATTCTGGCAACACCGCTAAATGAAAGATTTCCTTCAAAACGACAGCCTTCTTCAATGATGGCAATAACACTACTTTGGACTTGCATTACTTCTTGCTTGTTAGAAAGTTATAAATATCATTTAACTCGGCTTCGTTGTTAAACACAAGCCCAATATGGCCAGCGCCACTTCTATTGACCTTAAACTTAATTTGTAGACCAGATTTTTGCTCGATTGCTTGTCTAATCGAATCATATTTAGCGTTATTTTGTTGTGAAAGAGCGTCATTCTCAACTTCTTTTGAGGCCTTCTTCTTTTTTGAGTTTTCTTCCAACATTCGAACAGACCATTGTTCTACGATTGCTCGATTGGCAAAACGAACAACTTCCTCTCTGTCTTCAATTCCGGCCAAAATTTTTGCATGGCCAAAAGTTAGTTGGTCTTTTTGTAAAAACTCAATAACGTTTCGAGGCAGTTTTAAAATTCGAAGATAGTTGGCAATCATGGATCGGTCTTTTCCCAATCTCTTGGAGACTTCTTCTTGAGTGAGTTGAAAGTCATTCATGAGCTGATAGTATGCCAGGGCCTCTTCAACACAATTCAAATCAGCGCGCTGTATGTTTTCAAGAAGAGCGATGATACTTCGTTCACGATCTGTGGCCACTCTTACAATGGCGGGGACATACTCTAGACCAGCTTTTTTGGCGGCCCTTAAGCGTCTCTCGCCAGCAATCAGCTCGAACCCACCCTCACTTTTGCGCACGATAATTGGTTGAATAATTCCATTTTCTCTTATGGATTGAACCAAGTCTTCGAGTTCTTTTTCTTTAAATATTTTCCTCGGTTGTCCAGGATTTGTTTTAATTTTTTCAACAGGAATCATTAGCGGATTTTCCTCTGTCGTAGGCTTGGCAACAATTTCAGTTCTCTCTTCGCTATCGAGAAGATTATTGGCATGAAACCCATTGGGGGCAGCTTCATGAATAAGTGATGCAATGCCTTTTCCAAGGACTAACTTCTTGGCCATTATCTACTCCTTACGATAAAAAATTCGTCTGGGTGCTGGATTGAACAACTGTTCTTTGTCTGATGATTAATTCTTTGGCCAGACTTAGGTATGCTTCACTTCCCTTTGACTCGATATCATAAAGAATGATTGGCTTTCCAAAGCTCGGACACTCTGACAATTTCACATTTCTTGGAACAACAGTCGTAAATACTTTGTCTGCAAAATGAGTTTGAATATCGTTTGCAACTTGCTTATGAAGATTGGCGCGGGAATCAAACATGGTAAGCAAAATTCCTTCCATCTCTAATTTTGGATTAATTGAATTGCGAATCAAGCGTACGGTATTGAGTAATTGTGCGAATCCTTCCATGGCAAAATATTCCGTTTGCATGGGAACAATAAAACTATCGGAAGCATTGAGTGCATTTACAGTCAGCAAGCCGAGTGAAGGTGGGCAATCTATAATGATGAAATCAAATTTATCTTTAATTGCTGCAAGCGCGTTCTTTAGTTTACTTTCACGCGCGAGTTCGCTCACCAATTCGATCTCAGCGCCAATTAAGTTGTTATCCGCAGGACAAATATTTAAAAAAGGCAGCTCTGTGGGATACACGACTTCTTTTATCGGACATTCGCCTATCAATGCGTGGTAGAGATTTTTATTTTTATAGTTCTTAGTGTCGAGTCCTAAACCTACACTGGCGTTTCCTTGGGGATCGAGATCTAAAAGCAGCGTTCTTTTTTCTGCAACTGAGAGACAGGCCGCCAAATTAATGGCTGAAGTTGTTTTACCAACGCCACCTTTTTGGTTAACCATTGCAATAATTTTAGACATTTGTGCGTCCCTTTGCTGATTTTTAAACTACTCTAAAATTAATTCGGAAAGTTTGACAAGGTTTTTGTTTCTGAATGTTCCACGTGGAACATTTTCATAAAGAAGTGCAGATCTCGTAGACTTGTCTTGCAAAGTATATTCAAAAACTTCAATCAAAGACCATTCAGGATTCACGAAATCTAGTTCTTCTTTATACGCCGGACCTTTATAAAACAGGATTGAGACTTTACATCCCGGGGCCACATTCACAAATTTCAATAAGTCTTTGATC